>NZ_JBSFJU010000003.1:0-40680 GCF_053598215.1 Kitasatospora sp. NPDC001175
ACCTGCGCAGACGCGGAATCAGGCACGTCATTCCGGAGAAGGCCGATCAGGCCGCCAACCGGATCCGACGCGGCAGGGCCGGGGGCCGGCCGCCCGGGTTCGACAAGGACCGCTACAAGAAGCGCAACACCGTCGAACGCGCGATCAACAAGCTCAAAGCCTTCCGTGCAGTTGCGACCAGATTCGACAAGCGCGGCTACGTCTACCTCGGCACCGTCACCGCAGCCGCACTCGTCATCTGGCTTCGCTCGTGATCGCCAGGACACTGCCTAGCGGCGGCACGAAGCCGCGAGAATCAGCAACAGGAGCGCGATCGCCACCATCTGGAGGCAGCCACGGCCTCCGACCGGATTCCTCCGGTCGACCTCGACATGGCCACCAGGGGGAACACCGGGGTGCCGCTTGGCATAGTGCTCGATCTGCTGTTGCTCGCCCTGGGACTCGGTGAGCCACGGTGTCTTGAAGCTGCACTCACCGCACCAGTAGCGGTACGCCATGCTGACTCCTCGGATGTCGCCGTACGCGGTCGTCCTCTCCATCACCGGCACGCGGTGCGGCCGATCGGCGGGTGGCCACCGGACCGGGCCGGTTGCCCGACCGCCCGGGCCGTCGCCCCCACCCTCCGCGGCCCTGCAACCTGCCGCCGTCCGTGCGGCCACCCGGTCACTGATCGTGGAGTCCGCGCTGATCTGCGGACAGGCCAAGGCACCGGCCAGATGTGACCGGTCGTCACGATAGGCTCACCAGCGGCCATACTGGCGAGTAGGGAGGCGACCCGGTGACAGATCAGCTCGGCCCGCTGCTACGTCGGCTGCGCCATCAGGCGGGGCTGACGCAGGAGCAGGTGGCGGAACGTTCCGGGGTGAGCGTTCGCACCATTCGCCGGCTGGAGACCGGCAAGTCCACCGATCATCGGCTGGGAACGGTGAACCTGCTGGCGGACGCCCTCGATGTCGGGTACGAGGACCGCCGACGGCTGGCGGCCACGCTCGCGAGATCGCAGAACGAAGTGGCTTCCGGGGTACCTGAACCGGTTCCCGTACCACCCGCGTTGGTGGCCGATCCGCCCGAATCAATGGCGGTTCCAACCGAATTGGTGACTGTTTCGGCCGAACCGATGGCTGACTCGGCCGAGTTGACCACCAGTTCACCGGAACAACTCGACGAGCCTCCCCCGCCCGCGGTCCCCTCGCCATTGCCGGTGCCCGGTGCGCTCGCCGACGCCGCGCAGGAGCTGGCGAGGGAGGTCAGGCGTCGCTGGCGTCGCGAGGAGGAGCAGCGCCGGGTCCACGATCCGTTTCCGCTGCCGGTCCGGTGGCAGCAGGCGCCCGCCGGCCTGACGGACCTGCAGGAGAACATCCAGCGTCTCGGGCCGGGGGTCGTGCCGCGCCAGGTGGACCTGAGCGGTGACCTGCGGAGCGTGGCCGAGGTCTACCGGCGGATCTCCTCCGGCCGATTGGTGATTCTCGGCCGGGCCGGCTCGGGCAAGTCGATTCTCACGATCAGGTTCGTCCTGGACGTCCTCGAAGCCTCGCCCGTTCCCGGCCGGGTACCGGTCATCTTCAGTCTCGGTTCCTGGGACCCGACGGCCATCACACTCCGGGACTGGCTGATCGGCCGGCTGCTGCGCGACCACCCGCACCTGGCCCGCAGGAGCCCCAGCGGGTCGACCACGGCCTCCGCGCTGGTCGACGCCGACCTCATCCTCCCGGTCCTGGACGGGTTCGACGAAATCGCTGAAGGCCTGCGCCGGGAGGCACTCGAGGCACTCAACGCCACCTCGCTCCCACTCGTTCTCACCAGCCGGCGCGGCGAGTTCGCCGAAGCCGTCCAAGCGGCGCACGCACCGCTGGTCTGGGCTGCCGGCATCGAGCTCACCGACCTCGCCATCGACGACCTCGTGACCTACCTGCCCCGGACCGCTCGAACGGTCGGTCACGGCAACAGCAGCGGCCACGGTGGCGACCACGACGGCGACGGCGGGACCGGGGCGGTGTGGGACGTCGTCCTCGGGGAACTGCGCGCCCGGGAAACCCCGGCGAGCGCGCCCCTTGCCGAGGTGCTGACCACCCCGCTCATGGTCATCCTGGCGCGCACCATGTACAGCGAGACGCCCGGCCGGAATCCGGCCGAACTGCTGGACACCACACGGTTCCCCACCAGGAAGTCCCTGGAGGAACACCTGCTGGCGGGCTTCGTGCCGGCCGTCTACCGGCGCCGCGTCCCCGAGCAGACCGAGGGCGGCCAACGACGCCGGCAGCCGAACCGGGACTCTGACCGCGTCCGGCGCTGGCTCGGCTACCTCGCCCACCACTTGGTCCGGCTCGACCACGACCGGCAGGACCTCGCCTGGTGGCAGATCGGCGACTCGCTGCCGCGCTCGACCCGCATCATGGCCGTCGTGCTGGCGACCGGGCTGTGCATCACCCTGTCCGACTGGCTGGTCTGCCCGTTCGTCACCCGGCTCGGGATCGGCGAGATCCTGCTGCAGGGGAGCCTCATGGGGCCTGTCGCCGGACTCGCCTTCGGAGCCGTGTACGCAGTCATGATCGCGTACGGCGGCGGGACGGCCTTCGAGCCGGCGCGCGTGCGGCTGCGGCTGCCCGGCGCCCACAGCCGCATCAGCCGCCGGCCGATCCACACGTTCACCGGCCGTTTCGGCAACGGTCTGTTCGGCGGATTCGTCATGGGCGTCGGATTCGCGTGCGCCCTCGCCCTCGAGCGCGCGGTGTACCCGGGGATCCCGCTCGACAACCCTGCCGTGATCGAGGGCATCCTGATCAACATGCTGGTCTTCGGGCTGATCTTCGGCTCGGCCGCCGGGCTGGTCTTCGGGCTCACAGCCGCACTGGAGGCGCCCGTGGACGTCGCCTCCGCCGCCACACCGGTCGGCCTGCTGTCCGCCAACCGCACCACGGTCGGCCAGCAGGTCCTCGTCCTGGCGCCACTGCTCACCCTCGCGATCTCCCTCGGCGGGCGCCTGGTCGTCGACCTGCTCCAGGGCCCGCTCGGACCGCTGAACTGGGGGCTGTCGGACGGGCTCCTCATCGGTGCGGTCGGCGGGCTCGGGGGTTCGGTCTCCTACGCCCTCGCCTTCACCGCCTGGGGGCAGTGGGTCCTGCTGTCCCGTGGCTGGCTGCCGTTGACCGGCAAGCTGCCCTGGGACACGGTTGCCTTCCTGGACGACGCGTACCACCGCGGAGTGCTGCGCCAGACCGGCGCGGTCTACCAGTTCCGCCACGTCCGGCTGCAACACCACCTCGGCCACACGTTCCGCCAGCAGCAGGCCAACTACGTGCCGGCCAGATTCCCCTCCGCGCAGAGCGGACCCTCGTGACGGCAGGAGCCTGCCGTCCGCCGAGGCGGCGCAGCCACGTGCCGGGCTGACTCACCGCCCGGCACCCACCGAGCCGGCTCGTAAGACCGGTGCGTACGGCTGCCGGTGAGCCTTCCGTGACGACCGGTCATAGATGGCCGGTGCCCTGGCCTGTCCCCGGAGCCGCACGAGCACCACCATCGGAGCTACCCGGTCCGCGGCACCGGGGTCCGGAGTGACCGGCCCGGAACCGCGGACACCGCCCACGGTGTGCGGGGCCGCACAACTCCTTGCGGTTCACCAGGCGGATCACATCCGCTGCCGCCCGCTCACCTCCCCGGCGCCGCGTCAACTCACCGCAGTGCCAGGACCATCTACAGATCGAGGAGTCCGATGAAGTCCCTACGTCTGACCGCCGTCGGCGCGACGCTGGTGCTCGCCGCCCTGGCCGGTGCCGGCCCGGCGAACGCGGACGCGTCGACCGCGGCCGGCATCCTCCAGGCCGGGGCCCAGCAGGGCGTCGCCGACGGATACCCCGGCGTGATCGGCCTGGTACGCCAGGGCGACACCACCCAGTACGTGCACGCGGGTGTCGGCGACATCAACACCAGGGTGCCCGCCGATCCCAAGGCCCAGTTCCGGATCGGCAGCAACACCAAGGCGTTCACCTCCACCGTGCTGCTCCAGCTGGAGGCCGAACACCGGCTCTCGATCGACGACACCGTCGACAGGTGGCTCCCCGGCGCGGTCAACGCCAACGGCTACGACGGGACGAAGATAACGATCCGCCAGCTGCTCAACCACACCTCCGGCCTGCCCGATTACGCCAAGGACTCGGGCTTCGCCCTGACCTACGCCATCAACGCCAACCCCAACCAGCCCTGGCCGCCGCAGACCCTGGTGAACCTCGCCCTCGCGCAGCACAAGCCCACCTCCGCGCCGGGCGAGCGGTGGGAGTACGCCAACACCAACTACGTGCTGGCGGGCATGGTGATCAAGGCCGTCACCGGCAACGACCCGGCCACCGAGATCCAGCACCGGATCATCGAACCGCTCGGCCTGCACAACACCGGCTTCCCGACCGCCGATCCGGCCCTGCACGGCAACTACCTGCACGGGTACGAGTATCCGGTGATCGGCATCGTGATCAGGGATGTCACGGCCTCGGACGTCCAGACCTTCGGGGCCGCCGGAGCGATCGTGTCGACCCTGGACGACCTGGCCACCTTCTCCCGGGCGCTGCTGACCGGACAGCTCCTGCCGCCGGCGCAGGAGGCCGAGCTCAAGACCACCGTCCCGGTCGCCAGCGGCAGCACGACCGGCTACGGGCTGGGCATCATCCACGAGCAACTGCCCTGCGGGCAGTGGGCCTGGGGCCACAACGGCGCCGTGCTGGGCTACTTCAGCGACTGGCTGGCCAGCGAGGACGGCACCAAGCAGGTGGTCCGCGCCAACAACGAGTTCCACCTGCTCGCCGGGACGAAGGGCCAGCAGGACACCGGCAACGCCACGCTCAACGCCTTCTGCGCGCTCTGACCCCTGACCGGACCGAAGCCCTTCCACCCGGTGCCCCCACGCCCGGCACCGCGAGCGCGGGGGCACCAGGCACGCCGGACCGGAGTACCGGACGGCACCGGAGGACTGACGGCCCGGACGAGCGGCATCCACTCCCGCACCGTGAATGTCACCCGCGTTCCGAAAGGACGAGCATGAAGTCACTTCTACCCACCTGGCGACTGCACGCGAAAGCAGCCGTCGCCGCCGCGGCGATGTCCCTGGCCGCGTTGCTCGGGGCCGCGCCCGCACACGCGGACGCCGCCTCCGTTCCGGCGTTCACCGACGGGTTCGGCCTGACCCAGGTCGGCGCCCCCGAGGTGCACTCGAGCACCGACTTCACCATCACCGTGACCACCCGGCAGCTGTCCGGTGAGCACAGGATCCGCATCTTCCTTCCCCAGGGCTACGGAGCGGACCCAGGCAAGCGGTGGCCGGTGACGTACTTCCTGCACGGCGGAGGCGGCACCGTGGACGACGCCGCGGCCGCCCCCGCGCTGCACTCGGACTCGATGATCACCGTGGTGCCGGACGGCGGTCTGAAGGGCTGGTACGCCGACTGGGCCATGCAGAACACAGCCATGGGCGCGGCGAACTGGCAGACCTTCCACACCACCCAGGTCGTCCCCTTCATCGACGCCAACCTGCGCACCATCGCCGACCGGTCCCACCGGGCCGTCGTCGGCCTGTCGATGGGCGGCTACGGCGCACTGCGCTACGCCGAGGCCCGTCCCGACCTGTTCGGCCACACCGCCTCGCTGTCCGGCGGCATCGACTTCGGCATGGCGGAGATCCGCGCGGCCGTCCTGGCCACGGAACTCAACGTCACGGGCGCGTGGTGCGCCGTGAGCACCTCCACCCCTGCGGGTACCGGCCGGTGCACCGGTTACGGGCCCTACGTCGACAGCGACGCGATCTTCGGCTCGCCGTACCCGGTCTTCAACGCGGACCACATCTGGAACGAGGTCGACCCCGCCGCCACCGCCAACCTGGCCAGGCTCGGCGGAACCGGCATCACGCTCTACACCGGCAACCAGTGGCCCATCGACCACTTCACCGAGATCGCCTCCAACACCGTCAAGACCCGCCTGGACCAGCTCCGCATCCCCAGCCGCCTGGTCGACTACGGCAACGGCTCGTCGCTCTCCCCCACGTGCGACGGCGGCCACGACTACGGCTGCTGGGCTCCCGCACTCGCCGACTACATCCCGCGGCTCCAGGCCGCGTTCACCGCGGCGAGCTGATCCCTCCTCCGGCTGACGGATCCGCCCCCGCGCCCTGCGGTCACGAGACCGGGGAAGGCGGCGGGCCCGAAAGCCGCGAGCTGTGAGACGGCTGGCGGCCACCTCGGCCGCCGGCCGAAGGTATCGCCTCGGACGGTTCGCCGTGTGAGGCGATACCTTCGGCCTCTCGCCGGTCCTGGCAGCCGGGATCAGGCCGGTCCGATGCGGTAGGGGCGCATCATCTCGTTGTCCTCGTGGTCGAGCATGTGACAGTGCCACATGTACCGGCCCGGCTGATCGAACTTCACTCTGACCCGGGTGACGCCGTTCGGATACGTGATCACGGTGTCTTTGAAACCGTTCTCCCAGGGATCGGGAGGGCGGGCTGCCTGTCCGGCTGGTTGCCGGTCGACCACCTGGAACTGCACCTCGTGGATGTGGATCGGGTGGGCGTCCTTCGTGAGGTTGTGGAACTCCCAGATCTCGGTCGCCCCGAGCGCGGGGTCCTCCGTGATGGGACCGTCCCACCCCATGAGGACCGGCTTGCCGTCGGGCCCCAGGGTACCGAGCAGCACTGCGCGGGGGCCCACCCCGTTGAGGCGGGCGGAGTTCACCTCGTTCAGGGAGAGCTTCCGGGTGCGGCTCGCCGGGCCCAGGGGTCTGAAAGCGGGGAGGGCGAGGTGGGCGGGTGGCACGGTGGTATCCGGCGCCGTGAGCGGCCTCACGACGAACTTCATGACCTGCCCGGTGGTCCTCGGGTCGGCCGGTTCGAAGTCCGTACCCGCAGTGCCACCCTGGAACGGGGCGTCCGGGGCCTCGTTGACGAGGTAGAGCTCGGTTCCGACCGGGAGGGAGGTGAAGTCGACTATGACGTCGGCGCGTTCGGCGGGTGCGGTCAGCAGTTGGTCGCGCTGGACCGGTGCGGGCAGGAAGCCTCCATCGCTTCCGATCTGCCAGAAGGGCAGGGCCGGCGATGCCGGTCGGCGGGCCGACCGATCGGCGATGATCTTCAGGATCAGGAACCGTGAGTTGCACCCGTTGAGGAACCTGAACCGGTAGCGGCGCGGCTCCACCGAGAGCACCGGCCAGGTCCTGCCGTTGGTGACGATGGAGTTGCCGAAGAACTCCGGGTTCCAGATCGGCGCTATGTCACTGCCGGGAACGTAGGGGCCTTTGAACCCGTCGAAGAACGCTCGGCTCGTCGGATAGGACAGGCTGCCGTCGTTGTTGAAAGACCGGTCCTGAATGACCACGGGTATCTCGTAGTACCTCGTCCCCGGGGGGTCGGCCGGCTTGGGCGCGGGACCGGGAAGCACGCCCTGCGGCAGGTCGTCAGGCCCACCACGCAGGAGATAGAAGCCTGCCAGTCCGGCGTACACGTTCAGCCGGGTGACACCCAGCGCGTGATCGTGAAACCAGAGCGTGGCGGCTCGGCCACGGTTCGCGTACTGGAACACCGCCGCTCCACTGCCCCAGCCCTGCCCGAACCGCACTGCGAACTTCCTCCCGAACTCCTCGTAGAAGGAACCGACTGACGCGTAGCCTCTGGGGATGTCGCGCGCGTCGGGCAGGTACCACGCCTCCGCATAGCCGTCGCTCTCCTCCTCGTTCAGCCCGCCGTGAAGATGGGTCACGATGGGTACCGGCCCTCGGTAGGGGCCCGGAGTCGAGGTGAACGCGGGACGTGAGTCCCGTCCCGACAGCCCGCCGGGAGGATTCGCCCAGTGGAGTGTGGGATCCACCGGCAGCAGATGCGGCAGGTAGCGGCCTTGGGCGTTGCGCAGTTGGTTCATCCAGGTCACCCGCACCGCCCTGCCGAACTCCGCCTCGATGGTGAGGGCGGGGAAGCTGAAGGTTCCCCTGTGCCGGACCGATCCGTATCCCCAGACGGTTGTCGCCGGGTTCCCCGGAGGCAGTACTTGCTGCCGGAACTGCCGCACACCGATCGTGTAGCGGTCCACGTCGGCCTTCCGGTCCCGGTAGTCCCTCGGCATCACCGGGGGTATCACCAGCTCGGCGACATACTTCTCCACCTTTGTCGGGTCCAGCGCACCTGCCGCCCGCACCGGCAGTGCCGTCTCGGCAGGCAGCAACAGACACGCGCCACCGACGGCCCCCGCCTCCAGCACACGTCGCCTCGTGATCATAAGGATTCCTCCCGGGGAAAAGCAGGTGGCAGGGGCGGCGGCGAAGCGACGGCCGCGTGCGCGCGCTCGGCCCGTGGAACGGTCGGCGGTCGACTGCCTCGTACTCACCGGACCGCCTCCCGAGACCACGGAGGCGGTGCTGGCTTCCCGCCTTCTGGCGGGTTCAGGCCGATCCGTCGTCCCACCGGAACTCCGGGCGGATCCCCCGCTTGATCAAGTCCCGTCCGATCATCTGGAGTCGGAACATCGCGGCCACGTTCGGCGGTGCGCCGTTCGTCCAGCAGGTCTCCAGATCGATCAGCAGCTGCTTCAGGGTGCGGTTGAACTCGGCCGAGGGGTTCGGCCGGGCCTGGGATGACCCGAAGTCGTACACGTCCGGCAGGGTGACGGGTGACCCGCTGAAGCTCCACTTCTCACCGACCTTCACCAGCCGTTTCTGGACGTACAGCTCCTTGAAGAGGTAGTAGTGCGCATGGCCGGCCCCGTCGCCGGACGGCTCCTCGGGCGACCCCTGCGTCCCCTCCCCCTCGCTCTTGATCCGGTCGATGGTGTCGATCGCGTCGGCGACGGTTCTGATCGGGTTCGTGGCCGGCAGCTCCACCGCGTGCGCGTCCTGGTCGATGTCGGGCTTGACCGCCTGGAAGGTCGCGATGATCGTGTCGTAGAAGGCACCGATCGTCGCGGGCGGCAGCTCGGCCTGCAGCGCGATGGGCGGGAACTCGGGATACTCGATCTGCATGAACACCGCGAGCTGTTCCCTGCGCAACGGCTTGAGGTCGACCGGGAGTTCCTGCGGGATGCCGCCGGGCAGCTCACTGAGCGGATAGCTCGGCAGGAAGTCCGCGTGCGCGATCGACGGGCGGCCGCCGACCGCGGCCAGGAGGTTTCCGGCGAGTGCGAAGTGGCCCATCTCCTGACTGACGATCCGGTGCAGCACGCCCTCGGTGCGGTCCGGATCGTTCTGGACCGACCACTGCGCGCACAGATAGGGCGGGATCGTGGCGAACTCCAGTCGCATCGCCAACTGCAGGGCGCCCTTGAGGTCGTCCAGCGAGAGGATCCTCGCCTCGACGTACTCCCTGATCGTCTTCATTCGCGGCACACCCGCGGTCACCGGATCCACGTCACAGCCCCAGCTTTCTGAGTTCGTCGTCGATGATGCGCTGCGCCTCGGGCGTGACGCCCGGAAAACCGAGCAGCGGTACGTTCCCGACATAGCCGATCGCCTTGAAGCCGATGTCGGACGTGAAGTAGCCGACGAGCACCAGCGACCGGAACCTGATGAAGAACTTCCGGTCCGCCGCGGTGGTCGAAGCGATCTGGTCGACGATCGCGCGCTGTCGGGAAGGGTCCAGCTCGACGAACCCGGCCCCGAACTGGCGCTGCGCCTCCGCGTCGACCATGGCGAGACCGGCCGTGATGACCGCTCTGTGCCCCTGCTGGGTGCCGTACGGAGCGCTCACCCACTCGTCGAAGAAGTCGGTGATCCCCATCCCGCTCGGCGCCGGGTACTCGCCGGTGCCCGGCAGGATGATGTCGGCGAGAACCCCGATGAGTGCGCGCTCGCGCTCAGAGAGCGTGCGCGGCCAGGGCGTGTGCGGCGTCACCAGGTTGGGATCGGTGCCGTAGCCCGGCGGCGCGGTGCCGACCCCGGCGGCATTGTGCTGGTCCATCTCTCCCTCGGTTTCTGATCTGCCGTCATGCATGCGATTGCTGCCGGGTTTTCGGTCGGGCGCACGCGGTCACAGTCCGCCGCCCTTCATCAGTTCGAGGATCCGGGCCGAGCTTCGCGCCGCCAGCGCCAGGATCGTGAGCGTGGGGTTCTTGTCCGGGCTGGACGCGAACGCGGCGCCGTCCATGACGAACAGGTTCTTCACGTCCCAGCAGCGGTTGTAGGAGTCGAGTACGGAGTCCTGCGGCGAGGTGCCCATCCGCGCGCCGCCGACCTCGTGGATAGCCCCGCCGCCCGGCGACATCTTGAACTCGCTGCTGTCCGGCGCCCCGCCGAGCAGGGTGAAGACCTTGTTGAAGGTCTCCTGCATGTGCATGGCCTGCTGGACCTCCGAATCCCCCCACTTCCAGTGGAACTGCAGCACCGGGATGCCCCACTTGTCCTTGGCCGTGGCATGGAGTTCGCAGAAGGAGTCCTCGTTCGGGATCATCTCGCCCTCGCCGATGAGGGTGATGCTCGTACCGAACTTCCGCCGCACCTCCGCGCGCAGGTCGTCGCCGTAGGTCGCGGACCCACTGTCCACCAGACCGCCGACGCCCGTGGTCGGCATCCTGCGGCCGCCGCGCGGCTCGATGTGGTACCCGCGCGGAAAACCGAGCTGCCCCTCGGCCTGCTCCTGCAGCAGCCACCACGGCACGTAGATGTGCGGTGTGAACATGCCGTCGTCGTTCAGCACCGGCAGCTTCTCCAGCATCGGGATCTGCGACGACCGCGAGAACTCGACCGAGTCCATCAGGTACTTGCCGACCAGACCGCGGCTGTTCCCGATCCCGTTGGGGAATACGTCGCTCCTCGAGTTGAGCAGGATGCGCACCGACGAGCAGGTTCCCGCCGCCAGCACCACCACCCTTCCCGTCACCGAGAGTTCGGATCCGGTCTCCCGGTCGTTGTAGGTGACCCCGGTGGCCCGGCCGGTCGCGTCGACGTCGACCCGGGACACCATGGCGTTGCACACCACGGTGAGGTTCCCGGTGGCGCGGGCGGGCGGAATGAGGACGGTCGTGCTCTGGAAGTTGGAACGGCTGGAGCAGCCGCTCGTACACGGCGTCGCGTACAGGCACGCCGCACGTCCGTTCAACGGGCGGGTGAGAACGGCCGCCCGGATCGCCGCCACCTTCATGCCCAGGTGCTCGAACGCCCTGGTGAGGACGGCCTCGTGGGCGCGCGGGGGCGGCGGCGGAAGCTGGACGCCGGGCGGGGAGTCGGGGGCGTTCTCGATGCCGTGCGGAAGGCCGGTGACGCCGATGAGGCGTTCGGCCTTGTCGTACCAGGGCGCCAGATCGTCGTACTCGATCGGCCAGTCGAAGCCCAGTCCGTCACGCGTCTTCGGCTTGAAGTCGTAGGGGCCGAAGCGTAGCGCCACCCGTCCCCAGTGGTTGGTGCGGCCGCCCAGCATCCGCGGCCGCCACCAGCCGAACGACCGGTCGCTGTCCGGCAGGGTGCCGTCCGCCTGGGTACCGTCCGGCCGGACGTAGGGCTCATCCGGGATGGCCCAGCCTCCGCCGACGGTGGCGTCGTAGAAGCCCAGCTTCTTGTCCGACGTCACGGCCGCCCGTAGCGGCGCGGCCTCCTGGGTGTTGAACATCGGCGTCTCGGTGCCGGGGTCGTAGTCCCGGCCCGCCTCCAGCATCAGGACCCGGAGGCCCGCCGCGGCGAGTTCGTGCGCCGCCATTCCACCGGCGGCCCCGGAGCCGACGATGATGACGTCAAACGCCTGTGTATCGGACACGTGGCCCCACTCTTTCACCGGATATCGTCGCGCGAGACACGCCTGTCACCCTCGGTCATCGAGCCGTGACAATCCTCGCAGGGCCCATGGCGGGCCGCGACCCGGCAGCGGATCAGCCGGCCCGCCGGACAGCCGCACGAGCGGCTGCTGAAGTCCGAGTCCACCGGCGGTCCGGGCCCCCGGCCGCGTCCGGATCCCGGAAGTCCGGGACGCACCCCGTCCCGTACGGTTAGCATCCCCAGGTATGGATCTCGCGTTCGCACAGCACTTCGCCGAGGAGTGGGCCGCCGCCTGGAACTCCCGTGATCTGGAGCAGGTCCTGGCCCACTTCACCGACGACGTCGTCTTCACCTCGCCCAGGATCGTCCACTTCCTCGCGGACCCCTCGGGCGAGGTACGCGGCAAGGACGCCCTGCGCGCGTACTGGACCAAAGGGCTCCAGCACCTGCCCGATCTCCACTTCACCGTCGAGGACGTCCGGGCCTCAATCGACACCGTGGTCATCAACTACCGCAACGAGCGGGGCCAGGCGGTCGCCGAGGTGCTGACGTTCCGTGGGGGACTCGTCTGCCGGGGCCTCGGTGCCTACGGGCCCGAGATGTGAGACCGCCGGACCGCTCCCGCACCGATCGGCCTGCCGAGTCCGCGACCTGACGCGATCGGTGCCGGAGAGGCCGTCCGCGTGAGGGCCCGCGGCGCCGCCTGCCCGTCCTGGACGGATGCGGGAGCCGGCGGGATTCGAACCCGCGGACGGGCTCGGAGCAGGTCCGCCCCTCCCCCATCGATCGCCACCCGGGGTTCCTCCGGGTGGCGACTGCAATCGGCCGCTCTGCCACGGTCCGCATCCTGCGGGATTGCGCGGTCCCGCTGCGGCGATCGTATGGAAGCCCGCCGGGACGGCGCCACCGGGTTTACCGGGAACGGTACGGAAGGGCCGCAAACCGGTAAGCAGCGCCCGGGAGAACAGGTCACTGCAGGATGTTCACCGCGCGGGCGACCACCAGCACCACCGTCAGCAGCGAGATCGTCGACTGCGTCATCATCAGCATCTTGGCCCAGCGCGAGAGCGGCATGGTGTCCGTCGGGCTGAAGGCCGTGGCGTTGGTGTAGGCGACGTACAGGTAGTCGAGGAAGCCCGGCTCCCAGGCGGGCGGGGCGATCTCCGGCTGCTGCATCTGCGGGAAGAGCAGGTCCGGGTAGTCCGCGGTGCCGAGAGCGCGGGCGGCCGGACCGCCGCGGTCCCACTCCCAGTACCAGAGCCCGAAGGCGATGACGTTGGTCGCCCAGATCGCGCCGCCCGTGATCAGCAGCTCGGTCGCATTGGAGCCGCCGGCCCCGCTCACCAGCTCGCGCACCAGCTTCACCGCCGACCAGCCGTTGGCCAGGCTGATCGCCCCGACCAGACTGAGGTTCACCGCGCGCAACGCGCGCGTGCTGAGGTCGAGCCGGCGGTGCGGGTGCATCACCACCTGGGCGCAGAGCAGGCCCAACTCCAGTGCCGGCAGCATCCACTGCGGATGGATCGTCAGCCGGGCGGGCAGGACGAGTTGCAGGCCCACCGCCACCAGGATCACGACCGTCACCGCCCAGCGCTGCTCGGCCTCGGTCTCGGTGCGCCAGACGGGCCGGATGGCCGGCGAGGTGCCGGCCGGCGTGGAGGTGGTGGTGGAGATCAGCGCTTCGATCCGGTCGAGGCGCTGGTGGAGCGCGGCGGCGAGCTCAGGGGTGGCGCCGGGTCCGACGGGCGTGTCGGGCCCGGCGGGCTGATCGGCGTCATCATGCTGTTCGTTCGCGGGACTGGGGCTCATGACGATCATTGTGAAGTGTCCGACCCGGCCTCAGGGAGGCCCGGCCGATTCCGGTTACGGGACGGGCGCCGGCCCCCTGACCGACGACCGACCGGACTGACGTCGGGTCAACTTCCCACGACCGCTGCGGGAAGCGGACCGCCGACCGCCCGGCCCCGGCGAAGCCGCAGCAGTTGTGGTCCTCCTGCCCCCGAAGCGTCGGATGCCGGGTGGTCACGGCTGCCGTGCACTGCCCTCCGGCTCCGCCCTCCCCCGTACCCGGGTCTTCCGGGCCTCCCGTTGGGACCGGGCCACCCACCATCCGGCCAGGACGACGAGCGCGCCCACCCCGATCCTGATCAGCACGCTCTCCGCGTCCGCCGGTGAGCGGTGCACCCATTCCCAGGAGAGATAGCCCAGCGCGGCGGCGACGAGCACGGCGAGGACCGCGAGGCGCCCTCCCACCCCGCGGGCTCCCCTGGTCAGCAACGCCGCCGCGGAGGACCCGGCGAGCAGCAGGAGCACACCGGCGAGCGTGAAGGCCATCGGCAGACCGGGCACGAAGAGGGCGCACGCGAGGAGTACCCCGCCGGCGGCGACGGCGAGTTCCACCGCCCGGGTGCCGAAGCGGCTCCGACGGGTGAGGAAGGAGACCATGCCCCAGACGGCCAGGGTGTAGCCGCGGAAGGCGGCGAGGACCATGCCGACCGACTTGGTCCCGTGCGGGCCCGGGGCGTGCGCAGCGGCATGCCGGGGCTTGAGCGCGGTCACGGTGTTGGCGGCGGCCGCGGCCGCGTGGGCGATCGTACGGGCGAAGGTGTCGCTGCCCATGTCGCCCGGGATCCGCTCGCGCCCGATCGCGTCGGCGGCCCGCCACAGGTACCAGAGGTCGTCCGTCCGGAGCACGCCGCCGGTGTCCTTCTGCTTGCCGTCGTAGCAGTCCAGCCAGGTCCGGCTGGCCTCGGTGCGGTCGTCGGGGGCCTCGCCGCGGATCGAGTCCGCCAGCGCGCCGATCTCCTCCCGGAGGATCGAGGTCTGCACCGATCTGCTGACCGCCCGGACGCAGGCCGCCAGCCCGGCCGCGTCGACCGCCGCCGAACCCGGCACCGTGGCACCACCCGGGCCCAGTCGGGCAGTGTCGTCGGCGCCGCCCCGCACCTGCCCGGCGGAAGCGGAGACGGCCGGAGTGACCGAAGCGGTCTGAACCGATGGGTCCGGCGTATCCGGTGTGTCAGGCACCTCCGCTGCGTCAGGCCCGTCCGCCGCCTTCCGGGGAATGACCGTGACGACGCCCTCGATGAAGCGCCGGCACTCCTCCTCGTCCTCCAGTTCCCAGCGCTCCGCGAGCCAGTCGCGGTCGAGGGCGCCCTGCGGGCCGGTGGCGACGGCGCACTCCCGGAGGAGACCGAGCAGTTCGTCCGCGCGGCGCCGCCGCAGCTCGGAGCTCCGCTCGGGCGAGGCCGGCCCGCCGTCCGCCAGCACCGCGCCGCACTGCCGGAGCCGGTCGGGTGAGAGCAGCATCCGCACGATGTGCACCGCGCCGTCCATCCGCCCGTGCAGCCAGTCGTTGACCCGCCAGGACGGGCGGTAGAACGCGCCGAAGTGGTGGAGCTGCACGCCGGTCAGCAGTTCCGGGGCGGTCGACGAGAACTGGATCAGCTCCACCTCCTGTTCGACCTCCTGGCTCGCGCCCGCGAAGGCGAGCTGGACCACGTCGAGCCGGAGCATCCGCCGCAGTAGGTGCGGTTCCGCACCCTCGACGGGTACCGGTCCCGGCGCGAACAGGTAGTCGTGCAGGTCCGCCAGCCGCCGGCTCTCCAGACGCTGGGACTCGACGGTCCGCCCGATCGCGACCACATCGGCGATGGCGTCGCGGCAGGCCCCCAGGTGCGCGGCCACCTCGCAGGCCTGCTGGTACTGCCGCTGCCTGCGTTCACCGCTCCCGCCCTGCGTCCCCGTCCGCACCCAGCCGTCGACGACCTGGTCGAGCCAGCGCGCGAGAGCGTCCGGGGCGGTCACCGAGCCGAGCCCGTCCGGCTCGCGGGCCGGCATGGGCGGGAGGCGGCGCAGCTCGCCGTCCGGCATCTCCACCTCGCCGCCGGCCGGGGCGCCCGCCCAGTAGGCGTCCAGCGTCAGCCGGTCCCGGCGGATGCCCTCCACCGTGCGGCTCAGCCGGCTGCGGGCCGCGACGATCTCCCGGCGCTGCGCGGATCGCATCGGCGAGAGCAGGACCGCTCGCCGCAGTACGTCGACGGCCAGGTCCGCCAGCCGTTCGACCGTGGTGATGCCCCAGTCCCAGTCCGCGCCCGTCCGGGTCAGGGCGGCGTCGAAGGGGTCGGCGGGGATGAACGAGCCTCCCCCGCCCCGCTTCCGGTGGAGCAGCCCGCGCAGCGTGTCGGCCAGCTCGCGGCGGCTCCAGCCGGGCTGCCCGGGCCGCTGGCCCGCCGCGATGAGTCCAGCGATGATCCGGGCGGCGTTCTCGATCCGGACCTCGAGGTAGCCCTCCCACGCCCGTCCGGACAGGTCCTCGGCACCGCCCGTCAGCGCGGCCGCCAGCCGCTCCCTGGCCCGCCGGCGCAGGTTGACCGCCTCGTTGCGGGTCCGGATCTCGGTGAGCTCCCGCGACACCGAGTCGGTCGAACGAAGCCGGGTGAGCACGCCGAGCAGCGCGTCCCCGGCGTGCGGGAGGTTCTCCGGTGACGGCACCTCGGTGGGCAGGGTGGTGGTCTCGGTCGGGTCGGGCACCACGTACGCGAGCACCCGGCGCACCTGTACGCCCGCGGGCTGCCGGTAGACCGCCTCCAGTGCCGGGCGGATCGGCTTGTTGAGCAGTACCCCGCCGTCGAGCACGTACTGCGACTGCCCGAAGTCGGCGCCGCCGGCGGTGGACGGCCACGGTCCGCCGCCGGGAGCGGGCGGACCAGTCACCTCGACCCAGTGCGGCTCGAACGCCCCGGGGAAGGAGGACGTGCACCTGGCCGCGCCCGCGAGCTGGTCCACGACCGAGTCCTGGGCCAGGTCGCCGAGGGCGCCGGTGCCGTCGGCGGGACTGGCGAACCTGAAGGTCGCGTCGTGGTCCACCTCGGTGATCCCGATTCCCATGTCGTCGGTGAACGAGGTGGTCCGCCCCTCCCAGAGGGTGCCGGTGAGGATGAGCTCGACCGGACGTTCCGCGGCGTCCCGGGCCGGCCGGCCGGCTCCCGCAGGCGGCGGGGAGGCGAGGACCTGCCGCAGCGCGCCGGTGAGCGTCGGCAGGAAGTACTCGTCCCCCATCAGCAGGGACGGCGGGTTCTTCCGGAGCGGGCTGCGCAGCAGCCGCTCCAGGCTGCCCTCGGTGCGCCACAGGTCCCGCATGGCGGTGAGGTCCCGGTTGCGTGCGAGCCCGAGCGCGAGGAACGCGCCGTTGATGCCGCCCGCCGAGGTACCGGCGATCACGTCCACCCGTGCCTCGGACTGCAGCAGTTCGAGGAGCGGGCGATAGGCCGTCAGGTTCCAGCGACGGACCATCGCCAGGTGGTGGAGTTCCAGCGTCACACCGCTCATCCACACGGCCAGGCTCACTCCCCCGTTCAGCACCACGGCCAGGCGGATCTCCTGGCGGTCGAAGTCCGCGTCCTGGGCCGCGCCGCCCAACGGGTCAGCGCCCTCGTGCGCCGTGTCCACCACAACGTCTCCTCGGTTCGTCCTCGGACCTGCTGTTGGCAGTGTCGGCCAGGGCCGGCGGGGCCGCCGCCCCAGCACGCATTCGGCCCCTTCCCCCGGCGGCTCGAAGCCGGCTCGGGACGGCGGCGGAGCGGCCGGGGTCTCCCGGTCCGGCCGTGGTGCGCCGCTGGTCCCGGCGATTCGACACGGTCCGGCGGCGGGCGGACGATGGCTGGAGGACAGGGTCGAAGCGACCGGACCGCTGGCGTCCCCGTGGCGGAGGTCTCGCGCATGGACCGCGGATATCAGGGTGCCCGAGGGGCCGCCGAGGTGCGAGCCCGCCTTCCCGTCACGGCGCCCGGGGGTACCCGCTCGCCCGTCCGCCTCGAGTTACTCGGCGGTTTCGCCCTCCTGGTCGACCAGCAGCCGGTCAGCGTTCCGGCGGGTTCCGAGCGCGTGCTGGCGTTCGTCGCACTCCGCCGCTGCCGGGTGCCCGTGCCCAGGCGCCTGATCGCGGGGACGCTCTGGCCGGACGCGGCCGAGCACTGCGCCTACGCGAACCTGCGGGCGGCGCTGTGCCGGCTGGGCGGCGAGGGCAGACGGGCTCTGGAGATCAGTCCAACCGAGGTCGGCCTGGCCGCGGAAACCACCGTCGACCTCCACCGGGCCCGCTCGCTCGCCCGCCGGGCGCTGGACGACGCGCCGGCCCCGGCGTACGACCTCGGTCTGGCGGCCGTCGCCGACCTGTCCGCCGATCTGCTGCCCGGCTGGTACGAGGACTGGCTGCTGTCCGAGGCCGAGGAGTGGCGCCAACTGCGGCTGCACGCCCTGGAGATCCTCGCCGAGCGGTTCACCACCGCCCGGCGGCACGGCGAGGCGGTCGCGGCCGCCCACGCCGCCGTCCTCGCCGATCCGCTGCGGGAGAGCAGCCGGGCCTGCCTCATCCGGGCGCACCTGGCCGAGGGCAATCCGTCCGAGGCGATGCGTGATCTGAGGCACTACGAGCAGCTGCTCCGACGGGAGTTGGGCCTCCGGCCGACGCCGTGGCTGAACCGGCTGGTGGCGCACGCGGTCGCACCGCCGTCACACCCCGGTCACGCCGGCCGCGCAGAGTGGGAGTGACCGAGGGCCGCGGGGCGAACGCCCGGTGCGCCCGGCCGGAAGGCGCTGCGCGTACGGCTGGAGGAACGATGCCGAACGTCAAGATCGAAGTGACCAACGAGAGCAGGACGCTCACGGACGACGAGGTCAAGGCGGCCATCCCCGCGCTGCAGACCCAGGTCAGCCGGGACTTCGCGCCGGTCTGGGGGACGGATGCCCAGCTGTCGTTCGCGGCACCGGCGGCGCTCTCCGACGACTCCTGGTGGCTGGTGGTGCTGGACGACTCCGACCAGGCCGGCGCCCTTGGCTACCACGATGTGACCTCGAACTTCCTGCCGCTCGGCAAGGTGTTCGCGGGCACCGACAAGAAGTACGGCCACCAGTGGACGGTGACTGCCAGTCACGAGCTGCTGGAGATGCTCGGCGACCCCGACATCGACCTCGTGGTGTTCGACCAGCCGACCGGGACCACGGGCAGGCTGTACGCCATGGAGGTGTGCGACGCGCCCGAAGCCGAGGAGTACGCGTACAAGATCGGCGACACCCTGGTCAGCGACTTCGTCCACCCGTCGTGGTTCCAGCCGCACGCCGCCAACGGCAACGGCAACGCCGACGGCGCCGGGTTCGACCACGGCGGTTTCATCAAGAAGCCGCTCGAACTGCTGCCCGGCGGCTACATCGGCGTCTTCGACGTCTCGTCCGGCACCGGATGGACCCAGCAGACCGGATCCGAGAGCCCCGCCTACGCCAACCGGCCGCACGTCGGCAGCCGCCGTGAGCGGCGCCGCACCCCGCGCGACCAGTGGCTGCCGAGCACCCGGAGGTCCTGATGTCCGACGGTGACCCGCTGTCGGGCGTGGACCACCTCGTGGTGCTGATGATGGAGAACCGCTCGTTCGACCACATGCTCGGGTTCCTCTACCCGAACAACGTCTCCGACGCCGGACAGGAGTACGCCGGGCTGACCGGCGACGAGTCCAACCCGGACAAGGGCGGACAGGCCGTCAAGGTCCGCCGCATCGAACCCACCGACCGGCACCCCTACTTCATGCCCGGCGCCAACCCGGGCGAGGGGTACCGCCCGACCAACGCGCAGCTCTTCGGCAGCCTCACCCCTCCCACGCCGCCGGTCGCGACCATGCAGGGATTCGTGACGAACTTCGCCGACACCCTGGTGCTGCGCAAGCAGAACCCGCACCAGACCGTCCTCCCGGGCACCGTCGCCGACGACATCATGGCCTGCTTCGCGCCCGAGACGCTGCCGGTCCTGTCCGCCCTGGCCCGCGGCTACGCGGTGTGCGACCACTGGTTCGGCTCGGTCCCGACCGAGACCATGCCGAACCGGGCCTTCGCGTGCGCCGCCACCAGCCAGGGCCACCTGGACGACCACACCCACAGCTTCACCTGCCCCAGCATCTTCGGCCTGCTCAGCAAGCACCAGGTGACCTGGCGGGTCTACGGCTACCAGGACCCCCCGCTGACCAGCGGCAACTTCCCCGACATCCACAGCGCGTCCGCCGACCACTTCGGTGTCTTCACCGACTTCCAGACGGACGCCCGGACGGGGAAGCTACCCGCGTTCAGCTTCCTGGAGCCCAGCTGGCAGGCCGCCGGCAACAGCCAGCACCCCGTCCTCGACGTGGCGTTGGGCGAACAGCTGATCCAGCAGGTCTACCAGACCCTGCGCGGCGGCCCGGGCTGGAACCGGACCCTGTTCGTGCTCACCTACGACGAACACGGCGGCTGCTACGACCACGTGCCGCCCCCGGCCTGTGCGCCACCCGCGGACGGCACCGCGGGCGAGTTCGGCTTCGGCTTCGACCGCTTCGGCGTACGGGTGCCGACCGTGCTCGTCTCCCCGCTGATCGCCCGCGGCACCGTCTTCCGGGCGCCGGGCGGTGCGACACCGCTCGACCACACCAGCATCCTGCGCACCCTTGAGCAGCGCTGGTCGCTGCCGTCGCTCACCGCCCGGGACGCCGCCGCCAGTGACGTCTCGGCGGTGCTCACGCTCGGCACACCGCGCACCGACGACGTCCTCGCGGGAGTCACCGCACCGGCCGCGGCGGCCGTCAACCCCGCGGCGGGCGAGGTCACCCACCTCCAGCAGGTGTACGCCGACCTCGTCGCCCGCCGGATGATCCCGGGCCAGGCGGCCGCGCTCGACCACAGTCCGCCCACGCAGTTCACGCCCCAGGCGTACGCGGACTTCATCCAGACCCGCCTCCAGGGCGTCCCCGTCCACGGGGGCCAGGACCCAGCCCGGGGAGGCTGACGAGCCATCCTGTGACCGCCCGGCCTGCGCTCGCCCCGACCGGGCGGTCGGACTTCACCGTCGGAGCCAGACCCTCGAAGTCAGCTGCCAACGCTGCCGGGGCACCCGCTGACCGGGCTGCACTGCAGGATCACCTGGTAGGCGTGGCTCTCGACCCCCTTGCCACCGGCGCTCGTGGTGGTCCTCACGAACCGCCACTGGGAGGGCTTGGTGTGCTTGGTCGTGCCCGCCTTCTCAACCTGGACGTTCAGCGTGCGTGCGGCCAGGTCATGGGTCTCGACCAGGACCTCGCCGTCGCCCACGGGGAAGTGGTCGTGCAGCAGGACCAGGCCGAAGCGGTCGAGGTTCCCGTGCTTCTCCAGCACCGCCACGAGATCGCTCACGAACTGGCTGTCCCGCGGCCCCAGACCTTCGGCCTCCTCGAATCGAGGAAGGGCCCGCTCGGTAGTGGTCGTCCGGTTTCCCATCGACGTGCTCCTCATCATCGGCATCAGCGGCTGAGTGGCACTTGGCAGGCTAAGCGGGCCGACATACCCCTGCAATTCGGGACCTACCCCGCTGGATCCCACCAAACAGGACGGCCGCACACCAGCCGGAGCGGGCCGAGGCGGCCTGCGACGCCTCGCTGCCGGTCGGGGCACGCCCCGGATCGCCGGACACGGGACTCCACACCAACGGCCGTACGTCCACTGCCCGGTGATGGAGCCGGTCGGGAATCATCCGGCCGGAAGCCGGTGTTGGGGCCGCCGTGATCGATAGAACCGACATCTCCTTCGGCCCTGACTCCCGCAACCGCCTCTCCGAGACTGCCGATCCGTCAGCCGTTGGAGCGGAGGCCGCCCTTGAGTCGTTCCCTCCCCGGCGACGGCCGGCAGCCGCCGTGCCGGCCGGGCGGATCCGGCTGATCGCCGATCGGGGCCGGTGGAGGGCAACGGTCGGCCGCCGGACCGCGTCCTTCACCGTCGGGCGGTGCTCGTACGCGCCGGCGGCCACCGCGCCGAGAGGGCCCGGAATCGGTCCCGGCACCTACAATCCGTTCCGGAACCCGATCCGAAGCGAGCCGTGATCCTCCCAATCCACCCACAGGACGGCTGCCATGACGACCAAGCACCGGATCGGTACCGCACTCGCCCTCACCGCCGCCGGTGCCCTGTGCCTCGCCACGTTCGGCCCGGCGGCGTTCCCGGGTCCGGCGAGCGCGACCGGGCAGAGCACCGACTGCCCGCGCTCCCTCCGCTGCGACTGGGTTCCGGCGGCCTACCAGCAGAACGGTGACCTGGGCGACAAGCGGGCCTACGGCAACTACGACCTCTCCGACCGGCCGTACACCAACAGGATCAGGTACCTCGTGCTGCACGACACCGAGGAGCGGTACACGGCCACCCTGAGGATCTTCCAGGACCCGGCCCGGTCCGCCTCCGCGCACTTCGTGGTCCGCTCCCGGGACGGCCACACCACCCAGATGGTGCGGACCGGGGACATCGCCTGGCAGAGCGGCAACTCCTACGTCAACGCCCACTCCGTCGGCATCGAGCAGGAGGGCTACGCCACGGCCGGCGCCGGGTGGTTCACGCCTCAGATGTACCGTTCGACGGCCGCGCTGGTCCGCCACCTCGCCGACGAGTACGGCATACCGCTCGACCGGCGGCACATCCTCGGGCACGACAACGTGCCGCCCACCTCCACCGCCGGCACCAAGGCGATGCACTGGGACCCGGGACCGTACTGGGACTGGAACCGCTTCATGGCCCTGGTCGGACGGCCCACCGTCCCCACCGCCGCACCCGACAGCCGGCTCGTCACCGTCAACCCGGTGTTCGCGCAGAACCTGCAGGCCTTCCGCGACTGCGAGAAGCACACCGACCTGCCGCTCCAGCCCAGCAGCGCAGTCCCGCTGTACACCGAACCGTCCACCGCCGCACCGCTGTTCGCCGACCCGGCGCTCCACCCGCCGGGCGAGGCGGGCACCGACTGCGCCGACGACTGGGGCGACAAGGTGAGTGCGACCCAACAGGCGGTGATGGCCGAGCGCAGACCCGGCTGGACCGCCATCTGGTGGTACGGCCAGAAGGCCTGGTTCCAGACCCCCGGCGGCACCCGCACCACCACCCCGACCGCCGGAACCGTGGTGCGGCCCAAGGCGGGGCGCAGCGAGGTCCAGGTGTACGGGGTGGCCTACCCGGAGGCCGCCGACTACCCGGCCGGCTTCACCGAGCCGCGCACCGGCGCGCCGCTCCCGTACACCATCAAGGCCGGCCAGTCCTACCCCGGCGGCGGCGAGGCGCCCGCCGGGTACTACTACGCGCCGACCTTCGACTCCTCACTCCCCTACGACCACACGTACTTTCCGGGCCGCACCGGGTACGTCACCGTGCAGATCGGTCACCGGGTGGGCTTCGTGAAAGCGTCGGACGTGGACGTCGTCCAGGTCGGCTGAGCCCGGGTGCGCGGGCGCCGGACCCGGCGCGGATCCCTGCGCCGACTCCTCCGGCCCGCCCCGGGCCCGCCCGAAGCGTCAGGCCGCCTGGGCCTGGCGGCGGTAGTGGCCGGGGGCCAGGCCGTACTCGCGTTTGAAGGCCTTGCCGAAGGCGAACTCGGAGCCGTAGCCGGCCTGGGACGCGATGGCGCTGAGGGGGACGTCGGCCTCACGGAGGAGTCTGGCGGCCGTGGTCATCCGCCAGCGCTTGACGTAGGCCAGCGGCGGTTCCCCCACCATGGTGGCGAAACGGCGGGCGAAGGCAGCACGGGAGAGTCCGGCCCGGGTAGCCAGGGACTCGACGGTCCACGGAGCCGACGGGTCGTCGTGGATGGCCGCGAGCGCGGGTGCGACCGCCGGATCGCCGAGCGCGGCGGCCCATCCCCGGGCGGCAGCGGCGGGCTGCTCCTCGAACCAGGCCCGCAGGATGTACAGCAGCAGTGAGTCGATCAAGGTCGGCACGATGCCCTCCGAGCCGATCCTCGGATTGTCGAGCTCCGCGCCGAGCAGTTGGACGGCGGCGGCGAGTTCGGGGTGCCGGCCGTGCCGCGCCGGGAGGTGGATCAGCTCGGGCAGCTGGCGGACCAGCGGGTGCGGCCGGGCCTGGTCCAGGTGGTAGCTGCCGCAGAGCAGGCTGGTGAGCGGCCCGTCTCCGCCGATCGACAGTGATCCGATCGGCGGTGCCTGGCGGTACTGCTCCGGCCGGGCCCTGGTGGGTGGTGTGGCGGGGTCGTCGGCGAGCACATGGCCGCTGCCGTCCCGCAGGAAGACCACGTCGCCGGGCCCCAGGGCGACCGGCCCGAAGCCGGCCTCGGACTCCTCGGCCGGGATCAGCCAGCAGGTCCCGTGCAGCACCACGTGGAACCCCGCCCCGGCCACCGGCGGCAGCTGCAGCCCCCAGGGCGCCCGGCCGTCGGTGCGGACCGACGCCGGGTGACCGGTCCGCATCGATGCCAGTGCCTCGGTCAGGACGTCCATGCTCCGCTCCCTCACTCGCTCGCCACGGGGCGGTGCGGGCCGCCCGTCCCCTGAGGGCCCGCACCCTCGCGCCGGCGGGATCAGCCCCCTGGGGCCCGGCAGGTTCAGACCGTCAGGACGATCTTCCCCTGAGTACGCCCCGACTCGACCCGCGCGTGGGCCTTCGCGACCTCGGCCAGCGGGAAGGTCTCCTCGACGTAGGGGCGGATCCGGCCGGCCTCGACGAGTTCCGCGATCGTGGCGAGCGCGGCGCCGTCCGGCTCGACCGAGATCCCGGCGAACCGCCGGCCGGCCGCCTCGCTCCTGGCCCGGAGCGCGTCGTCCCGGTGCTCCAGGATGGTGACCAGCACACCGCCGGGCTTCAGCACGGTGAGCGAACGGTCGCCCTGGGCGGTCGAGTCGAGGACCACGTCCACGTCCCGTACCGCCTCGGCGAAGTCCACCGCCCGGTAGTCGATGACCTCGTCGGCACCCAGACCGCGGACGAACTCGTGCCTGGCCGCGCCGGCCAGCGCGATCACCTGGGCGCCGCGCGCCTTGGCGATCTGCACGGCGAGGTGGCCGACTCCGCCGGCCGCGCGGTGGATCAGCACCCGGTCCCCGGCCTTGACCCGGGCCCCGTCCACCAGTCCCTGCCAGGCGGTGAGGGCGGCCAGCGGGAGCGCCGCGGCGTGCACGTGGTCGAGCGGGGCAGGCTTGCGGGCCAGCTGCGACGCCGGCGCGGTGACGTACTCGGCGTAGCCGGAGGCGGCGCGCGGGAAGAACGGCATCCCGAACACCTCGTCACCGACCGCGAACCCGGCCCCGGGCCCGGCCTCTTCGACCACCCCGGAGATGTCCCAGCCGAGCCCGAACGGCGGTTCCCCGAGCAGCGGCAGCATGCCCGAGCGCACCGCGATGTCCACCGGGTTCAGCGCGCTCGCGTGGACCCGGACGAGGACTTCACCCGCCCCCGGCCGCGGCCGCTCGGTCTCCACGACCTCGAGCACCTCGGGGCCGCCGAACGAATTCTGGACCACTGCGCGCATGGGACTCTCCCTTGTTCCTTCGCGGTTGACGTGATCAACCCTAGGAAGGCCGGGCGAGACGCAGAATGGCCTGAAGTCTCCCGTACATGTCCAGGCGTCTTCTCTTCGGGCACTCCCGGGCAATGGGACTCTGACGCTGGCGAACGGCCGGCCTGCCGACCGCTCGCGAGCGGTTGCGCGCCCTGCCGGCCGGCGCCCGGGTGTGGGCCCGGCCGGCAGGGCGCAGCGGGGTCAGCGCAGCGGGCGGCACAGCAGGGCGTCGGGCACCCCGCCGTGCAGCCACTTCCAGGTGTAGGCGACTCCCGCGACGTACTCGTTGTCGGCGCACTGGCCCTTGTAGTAGCCGGGGGCCCAGTCGCTGGCGACCGAGCCGCCGGTGGCGGGACGGTTGTCGCCGTGGTCGAACCAGACGTTGCGGCCCGAGGCGGGCAGCGCGGTGCTCGACGGCGCGCAGAGCAGCGCTGACATGGCGTTGCCGCGCACGCTGTAGCCGACCGCGAAGGAGTTGTCCGGGCACTGCAGCTTGTTGTAGCCGGGTGCCCAGTCGCCCTCCGTCACATAGCGCTCATCGGTGACCGGCAGGTAGGCGCCACCGGACTGCGCCGGCTCGCCGGAGTCCGTGCACAGGCCGCGGCTGTCGCTGCGGCCGAGGCCGATCAGTCGCTGGCCGTCCGGGCAATTGCCCTTGCGCGCGCCGGAGTCCCAGTCGGGCTGCCCGAGCATCCGGGCGGAGGCGTTGTAGTCGGCGTGGTCGAGGTTGAGCATGTTCCAGCGGGCGGTGGGTGCGACCGGGCCGGTCAGGCTCGGCGCGTTCACCAGCCGGTTCCAGTCGGCGGCCCGCCAGTCGCCCGGGTCGTTGATGCTGAGCTGGTTGCCGTGCTGGTCGTAGTCGAGCAGCGCCCAGTTGTCCAGCGGAACGCCGTTGTCGGTCCAGCCGACCAGCGGCCAGATCGCGAAGTCGGTGTCATTGGCGGCCAGGACGTCGGTGAAGCTGTGGAGCCAGGCCTGCTCCTTGGCGTCGGTCGATCCGCGACCGGCCGCGCCGAACTCGCTGACCCACACCGGCGCGGTGAAGTGCTGCCCGGACTGGGTGACGAACAGCGCCTCCTCGTTCACCACCTGGGCGAGCTGGGCGGGCGTGAAGTCCTCGTAGCGAGGGTCGCTGGTGGCCCCGAGGCCGCTGCCCGCGCCGCTGTTGGCCGGGCCGGTGTAGGCGTAGAAGTGCGCCGCGTAGACCAGCTTGTCCGAGCGGATCAGGGTGTTGGAGAGGTTCTGGACCGGCGTCAGCATCGGCCGCCCGTGCGGCAGTCCGTTCAGCGGTATGCCGTACCAGTTGATGCCCTCCATGATGACCAGCATGTCCGGGTCGGCCTGGAGGATCCGGTTGCCGGCCTCCTCGAAGGCGGCGTTCTCGTCGTGGCCGTCGCCCAAGCCCCAGTTGGGGTCGTCGAAGGTGTCACGGCGCACCTCGTTGCGCAGGTCGGCGCCGACGACGCGCTTGTTGTCCTGGTAGCGCTTCACCATGAACAGCCAGTCGTCCTCCCACTGCGCGGTGGACTGGCCGCTGTTCCAGCGCTCGTTGCCGTCCAGGCCGCAGCACCAACGGGACGTGGTGGTGTGGTTGTTGAGGATCACGGCGAACCCGTCCGCGGTGAGCGCCCCGACCACGGCGTCGTACACCTGCAGCGGAGTGTCACCGCGCAGCTGCGGGTTGGCCGCGACGGCCGAGTCCGGCACCGGTGTGGTGTTGTGGACCATCGCATTGGAGAAGGGCAGCCGGATGCTGTTGATGCCGAGACTGTGGAACCCGGCCAGGATCCCCGCCATCGGGGCGCGGTCCAGCCCCAGCGGCATGTCGTGGGCGGGTTCGCCGTGCGCGTGGTTCGCCGGGTCGGCGGGGTCGCCGCTTCCGGTCCAAGTCCCCTGGGCACCTTCCCAGTTGCCGGACTTCAGCTTGAACCGCTCGCCGTTCGCGTCCACGACGTAGCGTCCCCTGGTACTGAGCGGCCCGGTCCAGGACGCACTGAGCTGAGTACCGGTCAGCACGTTCGCGGCGGGGCTCGCGGCGGGCGTGGCCGCGACCGCCGCACCGCCGCCGGCCGCACCGACGACCAGGGCGAGCGCTGATCCGGCGACCACCAGAGCACGGGCGAACAGTCCCCCGGGGACCGGGCCTGGCCTGCTGTCTGTCACTACTTCTCCCTCGGAGGGTGGGTGTTGCGAGGAGGTAGGTGGGCAAGGCTGGTGCCGGGACGGCATGCCGCTGCCCCGTCGAGCCGGATGCATCCTGCCATGTACGGGATAACGGAACGGACTTGCGTGCTGGATAGCTGCTGAACAGCCGTGTGCGGGGCGGGCGCCGCCCGCCGCCCGGAACCTGCCACCCGCCGCCCGCCGCCTGCGTTCGGGTGGCGCGGACAGCCATCCACCGGAAGAAGATCATTTGATTTGCTGTCAGGTTGTCCGGAAACTACTGGCCTTCGGCGCTGAGGCACCGCGGCCCAACCCGACACGGAGGATCGACGGAGCCACCCTGATCGCTGAACCCGACCACCTCCGGACAGCCGCCGCGTCAGACGAAATCCTGGCTCCGCACGACCGTCTACCTGACGATGGGATCGGTCCGCCGCCCTGCGGAAACCCGCTGGACAGTCCCGGCACCGGGGTAGGATCTTGAAGATCATGTAATGCCCCGACAGCACGGCGGGCCACCCGCGCGACGGCGGGCCGCGCTTCTGCGGAGCCGGGCCCGTACGACCGTCCGCCGGCCGGGCGCGACACCGAGAGAAACCAGCAACTCCTGATGGACATCACCGCGACCTTCCGGCTGAGCCAAGCCGACCTCCGCAGAGCGATACGCAACAGCCCGGGCATCCGGACGATCTCGATCTTCTGTGTGCTGCTCTTCCTGCTGGGCCTGTTCGACCAGGCCTTCGGCTCCAAGCCGGAGATCTGGCTGCTGATCGCCGGACCCGCGCTCCTGGCGTTCATGGAGCTGGTCGGCGTCCGACTGGCCGCCAAGAAGAGCGCGTCGCTGCTCGCGACGCCCTGGACCGTACGGATCACCGAGGAGAACTTCACCCTCCACACCGGCACGAGCCGCGCCGAGGTCGATTGGAGCGCCTACCGCCAGGTGACCGCACGGTCCGGCTTCTGGTACCTGCAGCAGACCAACAAGGCTGTCGCCTTCGTCCCGCAGCGGGCCTTCGACGAGGCGCGGCTCGCCCAGGTCTCGGCCTTCTTCGCCCACCGGCTGCCCCCGCTGAAGCGCCCCTGGTACCGCCCCTTCGGCTGATCCCGCCTCTTCGCCCGCCCTGCGCGCCACCCGTCGGAGCCCCGCCCCAAAACCATCATGACTGCACGTCAGGGGCTTCGGTGCCGTCCGGGGTGATGGCCAGGGCGGCGACGTCGTCGTGCAGGACGCCGGCGTGGCGGGGCAGGTCGGTGTCCAGGAAGTCGATGACCTCGGCGGGGCTCGGGGCCGGCCGGCCGCCGAAGCGCTGGCGCAGCCGGTCGAGGAGCGGGTAGAAGACTCCGGCCGGGTCGCGGGCCTCGACCAGCCCGTCGGTGCAGAGCAGCAGGACGTCGCCGCGGGCCAGTCGGCAGGTGTACGCGACGGGCTGCTCGGCGAGCAGGGCGCCCAGGCCGAGCGGGAGGGCGGGCGGTCCGGTGACCAGGTCGACCTCGCCGCCGGAGATCAGGACGGGCTCGACATGGCCGTGGTTGATGATCGTCACCTGCTGGGCGCCGGAGTCGTACTCGACCAGGGCCGCGGTGACGAACAGTTCGGAATCGGGGGTCGACTCGACCTCGCGGGTCATCCGGCGTTCCATCCCGGCAGCCACCTGCCGCAGGTCACCGGCCTCGTAGACGACCTGGCGGAAACTGCCGAGGATGTCGGCGACGGTACCCACGGCCCGCAGTCCCTTGCCGCGGACGTCTCCGATGATCGCGCGTTCGCCCGCCGGGGTGGCGCAGATGTCGAAGAGGTCGCCGCCGACCAGGCTGCCGACCACCGCCGGGCGGTACAGGGCGGCCGCCAACAGACGGCCGACCCGGGGCGGTACCGGTCTCAGCAGGGTGCGCATCAGTGCCTCGGCGACCGAGTTGGCGTTGACCAGGTGGGCTTCCTGGCGCTTGCGGTGGGTGGCCAGGACGGCACCGAGTAGGCCGACCAGTGCGGTGGAGATGTAGGAGGCCACGTAGTGGCGCTCCCACAGGTCGTGCGAGACGCGGCCGGCGCAGCAGGGGGTGCCGGCCAGGACGGCTTCGAACCCGACGGCGAAGGCCGTGACACCGGCGACGCCGACCGGGCCCCAGGTGAAGGCGGCGATCACCGGCACGGCGATGAGCAGGAAGCTCACCGGCCACTGGACCGGGGTCACGGGCTCCAGGATCAGGACGCCCGCGACGTAGGCGGCCGGCAGCCAGCGCACCCAGGCCGGCGGAGCGGGCACCTCGAGGCCGGTGGCGCTGAGCCTCGCCGCCGATCGGCGGGCGGCCCGGCGCCTCACCACCGGCTCCGGGGCCGCGACGAAAGCGGGTGGAGATCCAGGCAGAAGATCCGCTCACGCGACCTGTACACACGGGCTCCCGAACCGACCGTGATCAAGGCTCACAGCCTGACGCGGCCGGACATTGCGTCCCGGCCATTACGCCGAACGCGGCATGCCGCAGACAGTCGGACAAGATGGCTCCCGCCGTCGGTGCCGCCGGACACGGCCATCGGTCGTGGCCGCACGTCGTGCTCGCCGAGCTTGGCCGCCGGTACGGAACCGCGCGCAGACGACGCGCATAGACGACGCGCATAGAGCGCCTTGACCTGCCGAGTTACCCAACAGTAGGTTCTGGGGCGCCGTATCCGGACGACCAGCGACAGGCGGACCACGCCGTCGCGGCCCGGCGGTAGAAGGAGCATCAACCACTATGGCAGGAAAGACCCTCAACGGCCGTTCCCGGACCCTCGCCACCCTCGCGGTCGGCGTGGTCGTCGGCGGCGCGGTGGCCGGCGGCGGCTTCGCGGTCGCCGACTCCTCGGTGCCGAAGACGGACCGTCAGATCACCAACATGACCGACGAGGTCAGCAAGATCAAGGCGTACTACGGCGACACCGTCGACGCCAAGGGCGAGCACTGGGCCTCGCCGGACAGCAACTACGCCATCCAGGTCCGGGGCATAGAGAACAAGGCCCAGAAGTACCTGGAGAGCAAGGCCAAGCACGAGCGCGGCGTCAAGAAGGCGATCGTGCTCGACGTGGACGACACCTCGCTGTCGACCTACAACTACGAGTTGGAGACCACCTTCGTCTACAACCCGGCCGGCAACGCGCAGTACATCGCCACCAAGACCATGCCGGCCGTCTTCGGCATGAACACCCTGGCGACCTGGGCCGAGCAGCACGGCTACACCGTGTTCTACGTCACCGGGCGTCCCGAGACCCAGCGCGCCGCCACCGCAGCCAACCTCGCCGCGGTCGGGTTCCCGAAGGCCGACGAGGCGCACCTGTTCCTGAAGAACACCGTCACCCCGCCGTCGTACCTGCCCTGCGGCAAGACCTGCACGGTGATCCAGTACAAGTCCGGCACCCGCGCGCACATCGAGAGCCTCGGCTACCGGATCGTCGCCAACTTCGGTGACCAGTACAGCGATCTGTCGGGCGGTTACGCCGAGAAGACCTACAAGATCCCCAACCCGATGTACTACCTGCCCTGACGCAAAGTCAGCCGCAGTAGGCGGTTCCGTCCGCCCCGCCCGGAGGCACGGCGCCCCCGGGCGGGGCGTGCCCCCCGCGCGCCCCGGGCCGGGGGACGACCGGCCGCGCAGCCCTCGATCCCTGCGCCTCGCGGCAACGGCCGGTGCGTGCGCGTCAGTCCGTCCACTCCTCGGCCCTCGGCGGTTCACCGAAGGCACGAGCGACCGCCTCCCGGGCCGCCCGCTCGCCGCCGGCGTAGAAGGAGAACTCGCCGGAGTCGATCGGGTGGGCGCGCGCCGCCCGCAGCACCGCGCGCACGGCGACGGCCATCCGGTACGCCTCGTGGCCGAGTTCCTCCCTGACGCCCCTGGCCAGCGCGGAGAAGAACCTCGGCAGGTCCTCGGGCCACTCCCAGTCCGCGAGTATCCCGTCCTGCACCTCGAACTCGAATCCCTCGTCGGCGGGTTCGAAGTCAAGGGTGACGTCGATGAACGGACCGCATCCCCGTGACACCTTGTAAATCCGCACACCTCGGACCGGATGCGGTGGAAAACGTCGAAGTTCGATCACTGGGTCAACCTATCTCCGTCATCCGGTCGGCCTCGGGGCGGTAGCCGCCCTGCCGCCTCCGGGCGGTCCCCCGACACGGCGCCGGGGCCGGCATCACCCGTAAGGCTGACCGGGGCCGCCGGTCCGCATCCGCCCGCCGGGCCAGGGCGTTGGTCCCCGGTGACGAACGGGCGGTGAGCCGATGCGGTCCGGCTGGGGGCGGGACGGGCGCGCAGTGCTGCCCGCAGCTCTCCCGTCCGACTGCCGAGGTTCGCCGTGCCGCTTGCCGCCGCCGAGACCACCGACCGATCGAGGAGCGCCGAATCCCGAACCGAGCGGCGGCGGACCGCGCGCCCGGCGGCCCGGTGGTCCACCGTTCTGACGCTGTACCTCACCGAGGTGGCCTTCCGGCTGTTCCTGATCAGACACCGGGTGGTACCCAGGGTCCACCCGGACGAGGACGCCTACCTGGTACTCGCCCGGGCGCTCGCCGGCGGCCGGGCCACGGCCAGCCCGGCCGGGGTGGTCGTGCCCGGCGGCTATTCGCTGCTGGTAGCGCCGGCTCTGGCCCTCGCGCACGATCCGGCGACGGCGTACCGGCTGGTGCTGGCGGTGAACGCGCTGGTCGCCGCCTCGGTGCTGCCGCTGGGCCTGCTCGCGCTGCGGCGCACCGGAGTTGCGGACCTACCGGCCCTCGCAGTGGCGGGCACCGCGTCCCTGCTGCCGCCGGCGGTGTTCTACTCGCAGTTCGCGCTGACCGACGCGATCCTGCCCGCCCTGCTACTCGGCTGGCTGCTCTGTCTGCACTCCCTGCTCCGTGACGGCCCGCTGCGGCGAAGGACGGCCGGCGGAGCGGGCCTCGGCCTGCTGGCGGGCTACGCGATCTCGGTGCACGACCGGGGCGTGGTGCTCGCCGTGGTGACGGCGGGCGTGCTGCTCCTCGCCCTGGTACGCGGCTGGACTCCGCGGGCGGCGACACTGCTCGCCGGTGCGGCACTGGGCGCCTCGGCGACGGCCGCCGTGCTGCTGGCCCGATATCTGCAGGACCGGTTCTCCGACGCTCCGCCGTCCTCGGTCGGCTCGCAGGCGCTGACCGGGATGCTGAACACCGCTCTGCTCGACCGCACTTGTGGCCGGGTGCTGGGCCAGCTCTGGTACCTCACCGTCTCGACCTGGGGCATCGGCGGGATCGGGTTCACGGCGTGTGCCGCGCTGCTGATGCAACGTCACATCCCCCTGGCAGAGCGGGTGGTGGCCGCCGTGATACTGATCACGCCGGTACTCGTCGCAGGTGGTGCGGCCACCGCCCTGCCGGAGGACCACCGGCTCGACGACAACGTCTACGCCCGCTACCTCTCGCTCTTCGCCCCCGCGCTGTTCCTGGTGGGCAGTGCCGCGCTCCACCGGCTGCCCAGGCCGTCCCTGCTGCGCCACACGGCCGCGACCGTCGGGCTGGTCGGGCTGTGCGGCTCGGGTGTGCTGGTCCTGGCCGGCCACCGGCTGCGCACCGAACAGTTCCTGCTGTGGGCCCTGCCGGACTCCTCCTTCCTCGCGGGCGACTGGCACGCCTTCCACCTGCTGCGCAGCACCGCGGCGGCACTCGCCGTGCTGGCCCTGAGCGTCGGACCGGTCGCCGCGCCGGGACGGCGCGCCGTCCCGTACGTGACGGCGGCGCTGGCCGTCTGGGCGGTGACGGCGACCTGCGTGATCACCGTCCGGGTCTCCCAGCCGGGGCTCGAACCGCGCTGGCCGGTCACCGGGTTCCCGCGCGCGGCCGGTCTGCGGCCCGACGACCTGGTGGCGCTCAGCAGCTCCCTCCCCCGTGCGGTGCAGTGCGCGCAGGCCTTCCAGATCGACCGGGGCCGGGTCTGGTACGTGGACTTCGCCCGGCAGTCCGCACCGTCCGAAGCGAACGTTGCCGTTCTGCCCACCCCGCGCCACGGTCCGCCCACCGCGAGCTGGCCCCGGGCACCGCGCGGCTGGAGCGTCGTTCGGTCCGACCCGGCCAACCGCCTCGTGGTCTGGCGCCGCGACGCCTCGCGCAGCCCGCAGGCGAGCCCGGCCATCCGGGCGATGCCGGCCATTCCCCCGGCACCGGGCACCACCGCCCGGCCGGCTGGGACGGCAGGCGCCCCGGGCCCGCCCGGCCTGGTACTCATCCGGTCCGACCCGGTCGCGCCACCGTCGTCCATACCGCCCCCGTTCTCCGAACTACCGTTTCGCACCAGGGCTATAACGCGCGTGGTGGGAGAGGGACGCCGGCCCGGCACTCACTGATCGGCGAGCAGGGCGGTGCGCAGCCCGGCGAGCGTTCGGTTGAGCAGTCGGGAGACGTGCATCTGGGAGAGCCCGAGTTCCCGGCCGATCTCGGCCTGGGTGAGTTCGGCGCCGAAGCGCAACGAGAGGATCCTGCGCTCGCGCTCGGGCAGCAGGGCGATCAGCGGTTTGAGCGTGTGCAGGTCGAGCACCGTCTCGAAGGCCGGCTCCTCGACAGCGAGTTGGTCGGCCACCGGCTGGCCGGAGTCGGCGGTGCCGGTGGGCAGGTCCAGGGAACGTGCGGACTGGGCCCGGGAGGCGGTCAGCCCCTCGGTCACCTCGGCCTCGGTGAGCCCGAGCCGGTCGGCGAGTTCGGCGGCGGTCGGTGCGCGGTCCAGCAGTTGCGCCAGCTCGTCCGAGGTCTTGGCGAGGGTGAGCCGCAGGTCCTGCAGCCGGCGGGGGACGTGCACCATCCAGCCGGTCTCACGCAGGAAACGCTTGATCTCACCGGTGATGGTCGGGATCGCGAAGGTGGAGAACTCGACCTGGTAGGAGAGGTCGAACCGGTCGATGGCCCGCAGCAGACCGATCGTGCCGACCTGGACGAGGTCCTCGACCGGCTCCGCGCGGTGCCGGAACCGGCTCACCGCGAGGTTGACCAGGGTCATGTTCAACTCGACCAGGGTGCCGCGGACATAGGAGTACTCGGCGGTGCCCTCCCCCACCGCACGCAGCCTGGCGAGGAGCGCCCTGGAGAGGTCGCGCGCGTCGGCCGGGCTCACCTCCGCCAGGTCGTCCGCCCTGATTCCGAGACCCGTCGCGAGCGCGGCGAGCTCCTCCGCCCCGGTGATCGCGCTCGGTGCCCCTCGCTCCCCGGGAGGGGCCTGGTCGAAGCGCGCGGCGGGCGTGGGGCTGGTGACGGTGGCCGGCATGTTCTCTCCTCTGGCGACGGTGCGCTCGGTTCGGACACGACACGGATTCGGGTGCCCCTCCCCGGCCAGGCCACTCATCGGGGCACGGGGGCTTCACCGAATCACCGTCAGCTGTCACGGTGGCGGCGCGAAATGCGCACAGCCTCCCGCCCGAGCCCGAGGCCGAGCCCGGGGAGCGGGCTCGGGGAGCGGGCTCGGGGAGCGGGCTCGGGGAGCGGGCTTGGGCGGCCACAGCCCGGCGCGCAGTGGATACCCGGACCTCCTCGTCGCCGCGCGGGCGCCGGGGCGCGTACGCGGTCAGCGGCGGTCGAGGTAGGCGGGGGCGACCGCGGCGATCATGGCAGCCGCGACGCCCACCTGGAGCAGGTGCCTGGTCCAGTCGATGCCGTCGGTGTGGCGGACCCCGGCCACGGAGGCCAGCGCGTTGCCGATCAGTGCCCCCACCATCCCGAGCAGCACGGTCAGCCAGAGCGGTATCGACCGGCGGCCCGGCAGCACGAGCCTGGCGAGCAGGCCGACCACCAGGCCGGCGAGAAGAGCCCAGAGGATCGCCATCGGTTTCTTCCTCCCGTTCGGTGTCCAGGACCGGAGTACTCCGGCGCGAGGGCCGTCTGCCCGTCGGTCCCGGCTTCATGCACCCCGGTCGGACAGAGGCGCCGTCAGTCCGGCCTGTCCACGGTGATCCTGGGCAGCGACTCCGGAAGCCGCTCCCGTAGGTAGGGGATCAACCGCTCCCGGATCCGGCAGCGCAGCTCGAAGGCGTCCGAGGCGTTGCGCGCCGTCATCAGCGTGCGCACCACGATGGTGCTCGGCGTGGTGTCCACGACCTACCCGCCGGAACGCATGGCTCCGACCGGCGGGGGTAGACGGGCGGCGCTCGGCCCGGACTGCGCGACTCCGGTCCACCGGTGCCCGCTGAGCCAGGGCCGGGCGACCCCGCTCGTACGCAAGGAGATCCCATGTCCGACGCATCCCGTCTGCCCGGTGCCTTCGAAGACCGCTGGGAGTGGCAGTACCGAGCCGCATGCCGCGACGCCGACTTCCGCCTGTTCTTCCACCCGCCCGGAGAGCGCGGCCCCGCCCACGACGACCGGGACGCGGCCGCGAAGAGGGTCTGCGCCCATTGCGCCGTTCGAACAGCCTGCCTGGAGTACGCGCTCGACTCCCGGGAGGCCCACGGCGTCTGGGGCGGCCTGACGGTGGAGGAGCGCCGCGCCGCACTGCGCACCCGGCAGCGCACGCAGGGCCCCGAGCGTCGTCGGGCGGCGTCGGGCATGACGCGGGGAAGCCGGTCCGGCCGTCGGCAGGCGGGGCGGCGGAGCCCGTGACGTCCGGCCCGCGCGGCAGGTCTGTCCGGCACGAGAGGGTTTGATCCCGCGCTTCGCGGTGAGACGGTGTCCGTGGGCCCGGGCCGGTGCGCGGTTCCCCCCTCCCGCGCCGCCGGCCGCTCCCTCCGCCCGGAGCAGGTCCCGCACACCGGTCCCCGGGTCCGCGGCCTTCGGGCACGGGGACCGGCACCGGGCGATGGGCCTCCCCCGCCGGCAGGGCGGCGAGGCCGACGGGAAAGGCCCCCGGATCCGCCGGCCGCACAGGGCGGCGAGCTGGATCCGGGGGCCTCCCCCGTCGGTACTACGGCGCGGATCAGGCGAGGGTCGCGATGGCCTCGTTGAAGATCTGCGACGGGCGCATCACGGCAGCGGCCTTGGCCGGCTCGGGCTGGTAGTAGCCGCCGATCTCGGCCGGCGAGCCCTGGACGGCGATCAGCTCGGCGACGATGGCCTGCTCCTGCTCGGTCAGGGTCTTGGCGAGCGGCGCGAAGGCCTCGGCCAGCTGGACGTCGTCGGTCTGCTCGGCCAGCTCCTGGGCCCAGTACATGGCCAGGTAGAAGTGGCTGCCGCGGTTGTCGATACCGCCAAGGCGGCGGCTCGGCGACTTGTTCTCGTCCAGGAAGGTGCCGGTGGCGCGGTCGAGCGTGTCGGCGAGGACCTGGGCGCGCGCGTTGCCCGTGGTCTGCGCCAGGTGCTCGAAGCTGGCCGCGAGCGCGAAGAACTCGCCCAGGCTGTCCCAGCGCAGGTAGTTCTCCTTGACCAGCTGCTGGACGTGCTTGGGGGCGGAGCCGCCGGCACCGGTCTCGAACAGGCCGCCGCCGTTCATCAGCGGGACGACCGAGAGCATCTTGGCGCTGGTGCCGAGCTCCAGGATCGGGAACAGGTCGGTCAGGTAGTCACGCAGCACGTTGCCGGTGACCGAGATGGCGTTCTCGCCGCGGCGGATGCGCTCCAGCGAGAACTCGGTCGCCTCGACCGGCGACTTGATCTCGATCTGCAGGCCCTCGGTGTCGTGCTGCGGCAGGTACGCCTTGACCTTCTCGATCAGGGCGGCGTCGTGCGCGCGGTTCTCGTCCAGCCAGAACACGGCCGGGTCGCCGGTGGCGCGGGCGCGGGTGACGGCGAGCTTGACCCAGTCCTGGATCGGCAGGTCCTTGGTCTGGCACATCCGGAAGATGTCGCCGACGTCGACCGGCTGCTCCAGGACGACGTTGCCCTCGGCGTCGACGACCCGGACGGAACCGGCGGCCTGGATCTCGAAGGTCTTGTCGTGGCTGCCGTACTCCTCGGCCTTCTGCGCCATCAGGCCGACGTTCGGCACCGAGCCCATGGTGGCCGGGTCGAAGGCGCCGTGCGCGCGGCAGTCCTCGATGACGGCCTGGTAGACGCCCGAGTAGCTGCTGTCCGGGAGGACGGCGAGGGTGTCCGCCTCCTGGCCGTCCGGGCCCCACATGTGGCCGGAGGTGCGGATCATGGCCGGCATCGAGGCGTCGACGATGACGTCGCTCGGTACGTGCAGGTTGGTGATGCCGCGGTCGGAGTCGACCATGGCCAGGGCCGGGCCGTCCGCCAGCTCGGCGTCGAAGGATGCCTTGATCTCCTCGCCCTGGGGCAGCGCCGCCAGGCCGTTCAGGATGGCGCCGAGGCCGTCGTTCGGGCTCAGGCCGGCCGCCGCGAGGACCTCGCCGTAGGCGGCGAAGGTCTTCGGGAAGAAGGCGCGGACCACGTGGCCGAAGACGATCGGGTCGGAGACCTTCATCATGGTGGCCTTCAGGTGGACCGAGAACAGCACGCCCTCGGCCTTGGCCCGGGCCACCTGCGCGGCCAGGAACTCACGCAGCGCGGCGACGCGCATCACGGAGGCGTCGACGACCTCGCCCGCCAGCACCGGCACCGACTGGCGCAGCACGGTGGTGCTGCCGTCCTCGGCCACCAGCTCGATGCGCAGGGCGCCGGCCTCGGCGACGACGGCGGACTTCTCGGTGGAGCGGAAGTCGTCGGCGCCCATGGTGGCGACGTTGGTCTTGGAGTCGGCCGTCCAGGCGCCCATCCGGTGCGGGTGCTTCTTGGCGTAGTTCTTCACCGAGCCGGGGGCGCGGCGGTCCGAGTTGCCCTCGCGCAGCACCGGGTTGACGGCGCTGCCCTTGACCTTGTCGTAACGGGCGCGGATCTCCCGCTCCTCGTCGGTCTTCGGGTCGTCCGGGTAGTCCGGCAGCGCGTAGCCCTGCGCCTGCAGCTCGGCGACCGCGGCCTTGAGCTGCGGGATGGAGGCCGAGATGTTCGGCAGCTTGATGATGTTGGCCTCGGGGGTCTTGGCCAGCTCACCGAGCTCGGCGAGGGCGTCGCCCATGCGCTGGCCCTCCTCCAGCCGCTCCGGGAAGCTCGCGATGATGCGCCCGGCCAGGGAGATGTCGCGAGTCTCCACCTTGACGCCCGCCGTCGCGGCGTACGCCTGGACCACCGGCAGGAACGAATACGTGGCCAGGGCAGGGGCCTCGTCGGTGTGCGTGTAGATGATGGTCGAGTCAGTCATCGGTGCTCCGCTTCACGGCTACAACGTCTTGATATCAAGATATCTCGTGATCGCCCCTCCACCACAACCGCCCCCCGCGCGGCGGCGGCCGTCCGCACCCGCCCGAGAGCCCGTCCGGCCCCGAGCGCCCGCCCGAACGGGTGGACCTCCACCGTAGGCCCCACCCCCGAACGGCGCCGCTCACCGCGGCGGCGACGGGGCTCGGCCCTCACGGCGGCCGGAAAAAGGCCGGCGGCACCGGCGACGCGGTCGGGACGGGGGATGTCGTTCAGATCACGGACGCCGTTCGGGCCAAGCCGCCGGGACTGGGAAGGAAGTACCAAGCCTTGCCGAGTACGCCTCAGGAGTATGCGGCCCGCAGGCCGTCCGGCTTACGCCTGGACCGGACACTGGTGAGATCACTGGCGCCGTCGGCGACTGCGAGATCGTGGTCGTCATGCGGGAGAGGACCCCCTTCCCCGCCTCGCTCCTCGCCCGGCTCCCCCGGCTGAGGCTGCTGGTCACCAGCGGCGTGCGCAACGCCTCGATCGACCTGGCCGCGGCCGCCGCGCACGGCGTGACGGTCTGCGGCACGACGAGCTCCTCCACGCCCCCGGTCGAGCTGACCTGGGCCCTGATCCTGGGTCTGGCCCGCAACCTCACCATCGAGGGCGCCGCGCTGCGCACCGGCGGCCCGTGGCAGAGCACCATCGGCACCGACCTGTCCGGCCGCAGGCTCGGCCTGCTCGGCCTCGGCAAGATCGGCAGCAAGGTGGCCGCCGTTGGTCCGGCCTTCGGGATGGACGTGGCCGCCTGGAGCGAGCACCTCACCGAGGAGCGCCGCGAGCAGGTCGGCGTCCAACTGGCGCCGTCCACGGAGGAGTTTCTGGCGAGCAGCGACTTCGTCTCGATCCACCTGGTGCTCGGCGACCGGACCAGGGGCCTGGTCTCGGCCTCCGGACTCGCCCTGATGCGCCCCTCGGCCCATCTGGTCAACACCGCACGGGCCGCCATCGTCGACCGCACCGCGCTGATCGCGGCGCTGTCCGAGCACCGCATCGCCGGCGCCGGCCTGGACGTCTTCGACACCGAGCCGCTTCCGGCCGACGACCCGCTGCGCACCCTCCCCAACGTGCTGGCCACCCCCCGCCTCGGCTATGTCACCGACGCCAACTACCGCACCTACTTCACCGAGGCGGTCGCCGACGTCACTGCCTACCTCGACGGCACCCCGATCCGCACCCTGACCGCCTGAGACCGGCCCGCGCACCGCTCTCCCACGGCCTGTGGGGCCGCCTGCGGCGTCCACCGTGTGCGCACCGGGAACCGCCCGTGCGGCGGCCCCGCCCCCGGCGAACCTTCCCGCTCACGGCACCGGGCCGTCCACCAGCAGCCCGTCAGGCGTGCTCCAGGACCAACACCGCCCTGGTCCCGGGCTCCAGGGCCTCGAAGACGTGCGGAAGGTCGCCGGGGTAGGCGATGTGGTCGCCGGGGTGGAGTTCGACGGCCTCACCGGCCACCCCGACCAGGGCGCGGCCGGTGGAGAGCAGGACGTGTTCGACCACGCCGGGCATGTGCGGGTCGGAGGCCGGCCGGCTCCCGGAATCGTCGAGTCACGAGGCCAGTTGGTGCCGCCGTTCCCAGACCTGGGCCGAGATCCGCGCCAGCAGCCCGGCGGCCGGGTCGAGTTCGTCGTGCCCCGAGGCCAGCGGACCGGTGTAGCAGACCGCGAGTGCGTACGGCGGGGCGTCCTCGGGGCGGACGACGGCCGCGCTGTGCCGCACGCCCTCGAACCAGCCGTTCTTGAAGGCGATCCGGGTGCCCGGCGGCAGCCCGGCCGCCAGGTCCACCCGCCAGGTGTTCCGCTCCAGCAGTTCCAGCGGCTCCGGCTCCAGCGACTCCAGCAGCCGTACCAGGTCGAGCGCGGTGACCCGGTTGTGCACCCCCGCCTCGCGGGCGGCGTAGTCCTCGATCCCGCGCGGGCTCGCGCTCCGGGTGGCGTTCGCCCGCCGCCACGCCTCGGCCACGGCCGCCTGGCCGACCTGCGCCAGGCAGAGGTTGGTGGCCAGGTTCGAGGAGTGCGTGATCATCCGTTCGGCGAGCCAGCGCAGCGTCGCGGTGGGCGGTTCCGGCGCGCCGCTCTCCAGCAGCCGCCAGGGCTCGGGATCGCTGTCGTACGCCTGGTCGTTGGCATAGGTGCCGCCCACCGCCGAGGTGAACTCGTTGACCACCGGTACCGCGGCGTCCAGGTCGAGACCGCTGCGGTACACCGCCGCGAGCACGGCCATCTTCATGGTGCTCGCCGCATCGTGCGGCACCTCGGCGTTCCGCAGTACGACCGGCGCCCCGCGCCAGGGCCCTACGACGACAGACAGCATGCCCACTCCGATCCGCGACCGCTTGCGAGTCCCCCGCGTCTCCGG
>NZ_JBSFJU010000003.1:40775-241394 GCF_053598215.1 Kitasatospora sp. NPDC001175
TCCGGCGTCTCCGGCGTCTCCGGCGTCTCCGGCGTCTCCGGCGTCTCCGGCGTCTCCGGCGTCTCCGGCGTCTCCGGCGTCTCCGGCGTCTCCGGCGTCTCCGGCGAGGAGCATCCCATCCCGGTGCCCCGCTGTCGCCGGTCCCGGCGCCGCCGCTACTGCCGGCGCACCAGGCCGCGCAGGTACGCCGCCTGGCCGGCGTGCTGCAGACCGTCGGAGATCACGCTCACCAGCCGCACGGCCAGGGTGACCGGCGGGGTCCAGCTCTCGTCCACCACCCGGCGCAGGTCCGCGTCGCGCAGCCCGTCGACGAAGGCGATGGTGCGCTCGTGCACGGCGTCGTGGTAGTCGGTCAGCAGCTTGCGGGAGTTGACGCGTACGGCGGCCACCTCGTCGGCGCTCTGGCCGTAGCCGGTTGCCGACGCGGGGAAGGGCAGCCCGAACCGGTCGTACCAGCCGTCGGCGGTCCACAGCTGATCGGTTCCGGCGGCGTCGGCGACGTGGTCGTCCTGAATCCTCGTCAGATGCCAGATCAACCAGGCGATCGTGTTGGAGTGCTCGTCCGGGCGCACGGTCAGCTGAGCGGCGGCGAGACCCTTGACCGCTTCGTGGACGGTCTCGTTCACTCGGTTGAACGCATCGGCCAACAGGTCCGTCGCACTGGTCATCCGGGCCTCCGTACTCGGTGCTGGGCACCGCCGTCCGACGGTGCGACGCTCCGATTGTGCCGCTCCGACAAGTCGGTGCAGCGCAATGACGGTGCGGAGTCGACACGGCGTGCCCTGCGGAGAACGCCGTTCCGGAAAAGGCGATTCCATGCGGCCGGGCCGCCCCGCACAATGGGGTCCGAGCGGCACGACGGAACGGCGGGAGGACCCCCGGCATGGACCACCAGGAACTCCGGCAGCGATTCGCGGCACTGACGACCGCTCATGTGGCGGACGCCTGCATCCGCGCTCGGCTCCCCGTTCGCTGCGCACCCGCGGGGCTGCACGCCGCGGTGCCCGGCGGCCGGGTCTTCGGGCGGGCGTGTCCGACGCGGCATGTCGGCAGCGTCGACATCTTCCTGGAGGCCTTCGAGGGGGCGGCACCCGGTGACGTGCTGGTCGTCGACAACGGCGGCCGGCTCGACGAGGCGTGCGTCGGCGATCTCGTGGTGCTGGAGGCCCGGACCGCCGGGCTGGGCGGAATCGTGATCTGGGGGCTGCACCGCGACACCGCCGACCTCCGCGCGCTCGGGCTGCCGGTCTTCAGTCTGGGCGCGATCCCGACCGGGCCGCAGCGCCTCGACGAGCGGCCCGAGGACGCACTGGAATCCGCCACCGTCGGTGAGTGGACGGTGAGTTGTGACGACCTGGTCCTCGGTGATGACGACGGCGTGCTCTTCGTACCGGCCACCCGCGCCGAGGAGCTCCTCACCCTCGCGGAGTCGATCCGCGACACCGAGCGCCGCCAGGCCGAACGGATCCACGCGGGCACCTCCCTGCGCAGCCAGGTCGGGTTCGACGCCTACCTCTCCGCGCGCCGGGACGACCGGTCACTGACCTTCCGCGACCACCTGCGGTCCGTGGGCGGGGCGATCGAGGAGTGAACTGACGTACCGCCAGTCATCGTAGGTCGGGGGTTCGGGCGAGCGGGGTCTCATCGATGGGCGCCCGAACGCGCCCTCGCGCGGGGCCACTCAAGCATGCGCCCGCGCGCAGGCCCCCGGCGGTCGGACTGAGGCATACGCCCCTGGCATCCCGCTCCGCGCGCCGTTGGTGTACGCCCTTTCGGTGGCCGCCGCCACCCAGCAGACTCGACGGCGCCGCCGGGCCCCTCCCGGCCGTCGATCAGAAAGGGACAGCCGCCATGCGCCGTACCGCCAAGCTCGCCGTCACCCTGACCACCTTGCTCGCCGCCCTGAGTGCCGGGCCCGCCGCCACCGCCGCCACCGAGCCCGGACCGGCCACCGCCACGTCCCGCGGCCTCTCCTCGTTCAGCTGCGATCCCGGGCACTTCTGCATCTACAGCGACTGGAGCGGGGGCGGAACCCGGTGCCAGTGGACGGAGAGCAGGAATCCGAACACCGCGGACGACTGCTCGTTCATCCGGAAGGGCTGGCCGGTCCGCTCGGTCTGGAACGGCACCGGGCATCGCGTGCAGTACTACACCCAGACCAACTACAAGGCGCGCGTGGGATCCACCGCCGCCGGGAGCGGCGGAAACCTGATGGGCAACTACCAGATCCGCTCCTTCCAGCCCCAGTAACCGCCCCGCACACCGTGGCGGCCGTACGGAGCCCGACCCCCTGCGGCCGCCCGCGCGCCGTTCCCGGACCGCGGGCCCGGCGGGCAGCACCCTGGTGCAAACCGGTCGACGGTACCCCGAGACCGGACACCCACGGCGGCCCGTCTCCCACCACGGGTGGAGAGTCCGGCGGCCGCTTCTCCACGCACCTCTCCCCCCGTCGGCCGATCCCGCCCGCCGGGCCCGTTCCTAGCCTTTCGGTCATGACAACTCAGCAGACCGTCATCGGCACCGGCACCGAAACCGCCACCAGGGCCAGGATCATCGGACTGGCCTGCGATCTCGGGCTCTCGCCCGCCGTCTTCTACGGCACCCAGGCCGCCGGGTGCACGGTCACCACCTCGCTGTTCGCCGCCGCCGGAGCCGCCGGCACCCGGCTGCTCCGGACGTCCGTGCGCAGTCGGCGGGTCGACGCGCCGGCCGGCCTGATGCTCGGCACCTACGCGCTGATGCTGGTCATCGCGCTGCTGGCCCGGGACGAGCGGATGCTGCTCGCCCGCGACCCGGCCACAAGCGGACTGACCGGGCTGGTGTTCCTCGCCAGCTGCGGCACCCGTACGCCCGCGCTCGGCTACCTCACGCGGCGCATGCACCCGGGCCGCGCACCGGACCCTCCTCGGGTGCGGCGCGCGGTACGACTGCAGACCGCGGTGTGGGGCGCCGCGCTGACCGCCGAGGCCGTGATCCGGCTGGCACTGCTCTGGACCCTGCCGATGACGGCGGTGGCCGGACTGTCCACCGGGGTGGAACTGGCCGTCGTCGCGGTGCTGCTGGCATGGACGGTGTGGTACCGGCGGCGGCTGCGGACCGTCTGAGGACGGGCGGCGACACGGTGTGCCGCCCCCGGTCAGAGGACCCGCTGCCCGGCCTCGACCCGCTCGACGGCGGTACGCACCGCGTGCACGAAGGACCAGAACAGCGGCAGGGTGTTGGCGGCCCGTCCGACCAGGTTGTTCCTTCCGTCCGCGAACATCGCGGCGCGCAGCTCGGTGGTGATCTCCAGCTGGGCACCCATACCGAGCAGGGTGCGGTTGCAGATGTTCTCCGGGGAGAGGCCGGCGATCTCCTCGTCCCCCGAGGCCGCCACCGCCCGGATGCCGGCCGCGGTGAACTCGTCCATCAGATGCTGCCGCAGGGTGGCGTTGAGCCCGCCCACCAGCACCACCGCGGCCCCGGCCGGCAGGCCCGCCCGGGCGGGCGTACAACCGTGCAGCGAGACCACGTTGAGGCTTCCTGCGCAGAGCGATCGGGCGATGGTGTCGTCGCAGTGTGTCGAGGTGACGTGCAGTGCGCTGTTCCCGGTGGCGCGCAGGCCCTCGAACATCCAGTAGTCGTGCAGCGGTCCGGCGGCCGTGGTGGTGGAGGCCGGCTCCGCCGGGTGGTATCCCGCTATCGCCAGGCAGAGTTCGGAGGTGCCGCCCTCGATACCGCCGCCGTGCGGGGCGATCACGGCGGTCCGTACGAGGGCCGAACGCCCGGACGAACCGGTGTCGTCGATCGGATGTCGCCGGTAGCGCCGGCGGTAGTCCACGCCCTCCACCAGTGCTATGTCCGCGTAGAGGGCGGTGTTGGAGGCGTAGGTGTCGCCTGCGGCCCTGGCCGGAGAGCTTCCCACGACACCGGATGCCGTGCTCAGAACCGGTGCCGTCGCCAGCGCCGTGATCAGTGTGCGGCGATTGAGGATCATGTACAACGAGCATGGCAGGGGCAGACCCTTCTGACAATCAGGTTCACCGGCGAGCCCTAGTCGGACAGCGCCACGGTGCTGACCTGCCTGCCCGCCTTGAGCATCAGCCCCAGCAGGAACTTCCGGTTCAGCAGCCCGTTGCGGATCCGCAGACCGGCCGCCCCGGGAGCGAGGAACCTCCCGGTCCGCTCGCCGCCCTTCTGGCAGCCCCTGGCGTAGTCGCGCAGCAGCCGCTCGTACCGGGTGAACGCGGCGCGGTGGTCACCACCGGAGCAGGCAAGTTCACCGGCCAGTACGTAGGCGGCCACAATCATGTGCGCGGCATCGTTCAGCAGAGCCGAGCGGCGGGCGCGGCGAGCGGGCCGGAGGCGCAGTTCCTCGCCCCGCTCGCCGAGTTGATGCGGACCCACGGCGCGGACTACCCCGCGATGACGGCCGCGCTGGCCTCCACCGCCGAGACCGGCGGGCAGGACCAGGCGCTGGACTTCGGCCTGGACCGGATCCTCGACGGACTGGGCGCCCTGATCGCACAGCGTGCGGACCGGGCCTGACCTCCGGTCGCGACGCCGCGGGGGCGGTCGCCGACCGCGTGATCGGCCCCGCCCCCGCGACCGACCGCCCGCCCAGGGGTCAGTAGGCCCTCAGGAAGCGGTCCAGGACGCGGAGCCCGAAGCCGAGGCCCGCCACCGGGACCCGTTCGTCGACGCCGTGGAACATCCGCTGGTAGTGCAGGGTGGCGTCGAGACGCAGCGGCGCGAAGCCGTAGCAGTCGATGCCCAGCTGGGAGAAGGTCTTGGCGTCGGTCCCGCCGGACATCAGGTACGGGACGGGGTGCCCGGCGGGGTCCTCGGCCCGCAGTGCGGCGGCCATCGCGGCGAAGGCCGGGCCGGTGTGGTCGCCGGTGGCGGCGTCCTCCAGGTTGATGAACTCACGTGTCACCCGGGGTCCGAGGAGTTCCGCCACGGTGGCCAGGTACTCCTCCCGGGTGCCGGGCAGGAAGCGGCCGTCCACCAGCGCCCGGGCGGTGCCCGGCATCACGTTGATCTTGTGGCCGGCCTGCAGGACGGTGGGGTTGGCGGAGTTGCGGACGGTGGGGGCGAAGAGGTCGCCGGCCCGGCCGAGGCGGGCGGCCTCGGCTTCCAGCCGGTCGCGGTCGATGGTGGTGCCCAGGATGCGTTCGAGCTCGCCGAGCAGGGCCTCGACCGGCGGGATCAGCCGGGTGGGCCAGGGGTGGGCGGCCAGCCGGGACAGGGCGTGGACCAGGGTGGCGACGGCGTTGTCGGCGGCGGCCCTGGAGCCGTGCCCGGCGGGGCCGGTGGCGGTGAGCTGCATCCAGGCCGTGCCGCGCTCGCCCAGCGCGATGGGGTAGAGCCGCAGTTCGGCGCCGTCCGCGCCGGGCTGCGGCCGGATCGGCACCGAGAAGCCCCCGGACTCCCCGATGGCCTCGGCGCAGTCCGCGAAGTGGTCGCGGTGCCGCGCGGCGACGAAGCGCGAGCCGAGCTCGCCGGTGGTCTCCTCGTCGGCGAGGAAGGCGAGCACCAGGTCCCGGCGCGGGCGGCGGCCGGTTCTGGCCCAGGAGCGCACCAGGGCGAGAGTGGTGGCGACGGCGCCCTTCATGTCCACCGCTCCCCGGCCCCACAGGCAGCCGTCGTGCAGTTCGCCGGAGAGCGGGTGCCGGGACCACTCGGCGGCGTCGAACGGCACGGTGTCCAGGTGCCCGTGGACGAGCAGCGCCGGGCGGCCCGAGGCGGTGCCCGGGACGCGCGCCAGCACGCTGGCCCGGCGCGGCGCCGACTCGGTGATCAGCGCTTCGATCCCGGCCTCGGCGAGCCGGGCCGCCACGTACTCGGCGGCGGCCCGCTCGCCCGGCCCGCTGTCGTCGCCGGGATTGGTGGTGTCGATCCGCAGCAGGTCCTGGCAGATCCGGACCACGTCGGCTCCGGCGTGTGCGTCGTCCGGGTGCGGGGTGTCTCCGAGGACCGAGGAGGGCGGGGTGACGGTCATCGACGTGCTTCTTTCGGGTGCGGTGGAAAGCCGGGCGAGGCAGGGTCAGCGCAGCTTCGGGTCGTAGGCGTCGCGGACCGCGTCGCCGATCAGGATGAAGCTCAGCACGGTCGCGGACAGGAACAGCGCCGGGAAGAGCAGCAGGTGCGGGAAGTCGAGGAAGTAGCTCTGCGCGGCGTTGAGTTGCAGCCCCCAGGAGAGCGCGGGGTACTGCAGTCCGACGCCGAGGAAGTCCAGGGTCGCCTCCCCGGAGATGACGTTCCCGATGTTGAGCATGGCCACCACCACGACCGGCGTCACGGCGTTGGGCAGGATGTGGCGGACCATCAGCCGTAACGGTCCCGCCCCGGTGGAGCGGGCGGCGTGCACGTAGTCGGCGTCCTTCAGCGCGATCACCTGGGCGCGCATCACCCGGGTCATGGTGGTCCAGCCGAGGCCGACCAGGACGAGTGTCATGGCGCCCAGTCCGTGTGAGGGGAAGGCGACCAGGATGACGGTGGCGCCGAGGACGAACGGCAGGCCGAAGAACACGTCGGTGACCCGGGACAGCAGGGAGTCGACCCAGCCGCCGTAGAAGCCCGCGAGCAGCCCGAGCAGCACGGACAGCAGCAGCGCGCCGCAGGTCACCGCCAGTCCGATGAGTAGCGACGGGCGGCTGCCCCGCACCACCTGGGCTAGGTAGTCGCAGCCCTGCAGGTCGAATCCGAAGGGGTGGTCGAGGCTGGGGCCGACCCGGGAGTCGGCGAGTTCGCAGCGTCCGCTGTCGTGGGTCAGCAGGGCGATGAACGGCCGGGGTACGGCGGCCATCAGGACGATCAGGAGCACCACGCCCGCGCAGAGGGCGACCAGCGGGCGGGAGCGCAGTTCGCGCCAGGCGTCGGAGGAGAGCGAGCCGGAGGCCTTCCGGCCGCGCGGCTCGGGCGGGGCGGCGGGCGGTGGCAGGACGTCGTCGACGCGGGGGGTGCCCGGGCTGTCGTCCAGGTCAGTCATGGCGGATCCTTGGGTCGAGTACGCCGTACAGGACGTCCACCACCAGGTTGGCCAGGCAGAAGACCAGGACCAGCACGGTGGTGATGCCCACCACCGTGGGCCCTTCCCGGAGCTGGATGGACTGGAACACCTGCTGGCCGATGCCGGGCAGGTTGAAGATGTACTCGGTGACGACGGCCCCGGCCATCAGCGAGCCCAGTTCGACGCCGAGGAAGGTCACCACCGGGACGAGCGAGTTGCGCAGGGTGTGCAGGACCACCACCCGGCGCCGGCTGAGGCCCTTGGCCTCGGCGGTGCGGACGTAGTCGGCGCGGAGGTTCTCCAGCAGCGAGGAGCGGGTGAGCCGGGCGACGTAGCCGACCCCGAACGAGGCCAGCACCAGCCCGGGCAGGACGTACGCGGCGGGCCAGCCGTCCTGGTCGCCGGAGACCGGGAACCAGCCGAGCCGGACGCCGAGGATCAGCTGGGCCAGGTAGCCGACGATGTAGACGGGTACGGCGATGGCCAGTGTTGTTCCGGCGAGGACGATCCGGTCCGCCCACCCGCCGCGGCGCAGTCCGGCCAGCACGCCGAGCGCGATGCCGAGCGCGGTCTCCAGGAACCAGGCGGTGAGCCCGAGCCGTACGGTCACCTGCCAGCGTCCGGCGAGGACGTCGGCGACCGGTTCGCCGGTGAAGGTCCGGCCGAGGTCCCCGGTGAGCAGCCCGCCGAGGTACTTGGCGTACTGGACGGCCAGCGGGTCGTCCAGGTGGTAGCGGCGGTGCAGTTCGGCGAGGACTGCGGGCGGGACCTGGCGGTCGCCGGCCAGGCCCTGGATCGGGTCGCCGGGCAGGACGAAGACGAGCGCGTGGATCAGGAAGGTGGTGGCCAGCAGTACGGGTAGGGCGTACAGCAGGCGGCGGGCGATGAACCGTCCCATCGGACCTCCGTTTCTGGTGTCTCGCTTCTCGTTCCGGCCCTCTCGGGGGCCGTGGCGTCAGTGGCGTACGGTCACCCTGTCCAGGTGCAACCCGGCGACGTACGGATCGGTCACGATGTTGCCGACCCGGCTGCTCCAGACGGACTGGTCCTGCCAGTTCCACAGCGGGATCAGCGGCAGTTCGGCGAGGGCGATGTCCTCGGCCTGCTGGTAGTAGGCGGTGCTCTGCTGCCGGGTCAGGGCGGCGTCGCCCTTCGCGAGCAGCTCGTCGAAGCGCGGGTTCCGCCAGCCCATGCGGTTGTCGTGGTTGTAGAGGCCGGCCAGGTAGTTCTGCATGCTGGGGTAGTCGATGACCCAGTTCTGCCGGTAGGGGCCGGTGGTCTTCCGGCTGTTGAGGATCGGGCCGAGGTCGGCGGCGGCCATCTTGCGGAAGGTGACGTCCCGGATGCCGAGGTTCTGGCGGAGTTCGTTGGCGACCGCGGTCATCCACTGTTCGTACGTGGGGTCGGAGTTGGCGAAGTAGAGCTCCATCGGTCCGCTGAATCCCCCGGCGCGGTCGAGGAGTTCCCTGGCCTTCACCGGCTGGTAGCCGCAGGTCTCGCCGCAGGCGCCCGCCCGGTGGCCCGGGATCATCGCGGCGACCACCGAGTCGGCCGGGATGTGCACCTCGTTGTAGATGGCTCGGGTGATGCCCCCGCGGTCGATGGCCATCGAAATGGCGCGGCGCACATCGGGGTTGGCGTAGCGGTGGTCCCACAGCGGCAGGCCGAGGTAGTCCATGGTGCCGCTGGGCCGGACCGAGTAGCGCTTGCCGAAGGTGCGCTTGGCCTCGTAGGCCCGGGCGGCCGGGACGGTGCTCATGAAGTCGAGGTGTCCGGCGCGCAGTTCGGTGAAGGCGGTGTCCTTGCTGGTGAAGATCCTGAAGTGCACGGCGTCGGCCGTCGCCGGGCGGGTGCCGGTGTAGGAGGCGGCGCGCACCAGGTCGATCCGCTGGTTGTGCTGCCAGTCGCCGTCCATCGCGAAGGGTCCGTTGCCGACCGGGTGCCGGTCGTAGCCGTCCGGGTCGGTGAACGCGGCCCTGGGCAGCGGTGCGAAGGCGGGGAAGGCCAGCAGCATCGGGAACTGGCTGAACGGGGCGGCGAGGGTGACCTGGAGGGTGGTCGGGTCCAGTACGCGCAGGCCGGAGAGGCGGTCGGTGGCGGGCCGCCGTCCGTCGGCGGGGTTGAGGGCGGCGTAGCCGTCGATCTGGGCGAAGTAGGAGTTGGCCTCCCAGCCGTTGGGCCCGTAGGCGGCGGCGTCCCAGGCGTCGGCGAAGCTCTGTGCGGTGACCGGTTCGCCGTTGTGGAAGGTCGCCCCGGGGCGGAACCTGAGGGTCCAGACCCGCTGGTCGGGAGACTGCACCGAGGTCGCGGCCTGCGGGATGACGTGGCCGTCGCCCGGGTCGAGGGCGACCGGGGTGTCGAACAGGCCCTGGAGGACCTGGAGTGCGTAACTGCTGGTGGTCCGGCCGGGGGTGAGGTGGTCGGGCTCGGTGAGGCCGACCGAGAACGCGCCGCCGGGCACCTGCGGGACCGGGCTGTCGTCGCCCTCCCCGGCGCGGGTGCACGCGGGCACCGCGAGCAGGACCAGTGCTGCCAGCAGGGCTGCGGTGCGGACGGACCGGTGGTGCGGCATCGTCGTCATGGGAATCCGTTCCGGGTGAGAACAGCCGCGGGGTGGACGGGTACGTGAACGACCGGGCACTTCGGTGGAGCACTTCCCACCCGCCGGCCGTACGACTCACCTGCGGGGCGGCGACGGGTCAGTCCCAGCCGTGGGGAGCGCGGCCGGGGTGCCCACCTGCAGCCGCCCGGGTGCGGTCGCCGAGCAGGCGCAGGACGAAGGCGTCGATGACCGGGCGGGGGCCGGCGCCGGCGAAGTTGTTCAGCAGGACGGTGAAGACCAGCCGGTGCCCGTCCGGGCGGTCCAGGTAGCCGGCCAGCGCGTCGACCCCGGTCATCGAGCCGGTCTTGGCGTGGAGCCGGCCCTGGGCCGCGGTGCCGCGCAGCCGGCCGGCGAGGGTGCCGCCGACCATCCGGCGCGGGTCACCGGCCACCGGCAGTGCGTCGTACCAGGTGCTGAACCAGGGTCGGCTGCGGGCGAACTCCAGCAGCTGGCAGAGCCGTTGTGTGGTCATCAGGTTGTGCCGGGACAGACCCGAGCCGTCGGCCTGACGGGCGGGGGTGACGTCCAGTCCGTTGCGGTGGACGAAGGCGGTGATCTGGTCGAGCCCGGCGGACCAGCTGCCTGATCCCGCCCTCACCCGGCCGATCTCCTTGACCAGGTGCTCGGCGATGCCGTTGTTGCTGAGCTTGAGGAACGGCACCAGCAGCGCGGACAGCGGCGCCGAGTCGTGGTGCGCGAGGACCGCGGCGTCCGCCGGAGCACGGCCCGCCCGTACCTGGCCCCGTACGGTCACTCCGTGGCGCGCGAGGGCGGCGGCGAAGACCGTGGCGGAAACCTCGGCCGGGTTCTCCACGGCGACCCACTCCTCACTGGTGCCGCCGTCGGACGGGACGCTGCCGGTGAGGACGAGGTCGTTGGTCCCGGGCTGCCTGCCCACGTCCACGCTGCGCTCGCTGCCCGCCGAGCCGGTGTCGATCCGGCCGCTCAGCCGTACCGGGGCCTCCTGAGGGGTGAGCCGCACCGCGGCGGGCAGGCCGGCCTGCCCGCCGGGCGTCAGGGTGAGCCGGACGGTGCCCGGGTCGTAGTCGGTGTCGGTCGCCAGCGTGAGTGCTGAGATCTGCGGGCTGTAGTAGGCGGCCTGGTCGTCCCAGGCCCAGTTGGGGCCGAGCGGCACGCCGTCGTAGCGGGAGGCGTCGGCCAGCAGGGCGCCGGAGACGGTGGTGATGCCGGAGTCGGCCACCCCGTGGGCGAGCGTGTCCAGGTCGGCGGGCAGCAGGCTGGGGTCTCCCCCGCCGCGCAGGACCAGGTCGCCCTCCAGCGTGCTGCCGGCGTGACGGCCCGCCGCGAGCACGTCGGTGCCGAAGCGGTGGCCGGGTCCCAGCAGTTCGAGGGCGGCGGCCGCCGTGACGGTCTTGAGGGTGGAGGCGGGCAGCAGCAGCGCGCCGGGCGAGCGCCGGTAGAGCACCTGGCCGGTGGCGGTGTCGGTGACCAGGGCGGAGGCCTGGGCGCCGGTCAGTCGCTGGTCCTCGAACAGCCGGTCCAGGTCGGCGGAGAGCGATTCCGGTACCGTGGTGCGGGACCTGCCCTCGGCCAGCGGCCCCGAGCCGGTGAGCAGCAGGGCGGCGAGAACGGCGGCGAGCGGCACGCACAGCCGCCGTACCGGATGGCTACGCACAGGACCTCCACAAGGCGGGTGGGCGACCACCACCTTGGCGCCGGAAGGCCGCGGTCGCGGCTGGTGACACGCCCGCGGCCGGAATTCCCCCGTACGGAGCACGGCCCGTGGTCCGGGCCGCGAGGGTGCCCGTTCTGACTGACCAGCCGTCGAGTCGCTAAGGTACGTCAGCACTCTTGTCTAGCAGTCACCACATCGGGGGAAACACCGTGGCTACTCCGCCACCGCCCAATCCGTTCGGAGGCCCGCCACCCGGCGGCCCGACGGGCCCGTACGCCGCCCCGCCGGCCGCGCCCTTCGGGCAGCCGCAGCCAGGGGCGCAGCCGTACGGGCAGCCGCCGCAGCCGGGCCCGGGGGCACCGGGCTTCCCGCCGCCGCCCGGCACGTACCCGCCGCCCGCGCCGGCCGCCCAGGAGAAGCCGCGCACGGGGTGCGGGCTCTGGGTGCTGTGGGGTGCCGTCGGCCTGGTGGTCCTCGTGGCCATCATCGCGATCTTCGACAACAAACCGGAGAAGGCGCGCGTCGGCGAGTGCGTGACCAACCCCGGCAGGGGTGTGTTCGCCAAGGTCAACTGCTCCTCCGCCAATGCGGAGTTCGTCGTGACCAAGCACTACAGCGGCACCTCGACCCTCTCCTGCGTGCTCAGCAGCGCCGCCAGCAAGTCCTACAAGGGCACCAGCCGCGTGTTCGGCATCAGCAGGCACTACGTTCTGTGCCTCGGTCCCCACCGGCCCGGCGACCCGACCCCGTCGGTGACCAAGCCGCAGACCTTCCACTGAGCGGCGCTCCCGGCCCGCAGCACCAGCTTCCGCACCGTCACCAGCCAACAGGATCAGAAACTTGAGCTCGCCCTACCCGCCGTCCAACCCCTACAACTCCGCGCCCCCGCAGCCGGCTCCGGGCTACGCGCCGCCCCCGCCGCCCCCCGGCGGCTACGGCTACCCGGCCGCGCCCCCGCCGGCCGGCGGTTACGGCTACCCGGCCGCCCCGCCGCAGCCCGGCCCGTACGGCGCCCCGCCCCAGCAGCCGGCGCCGTACGGTGCGCCCGGCTTCGCCCCGCCGCCGCCCGGCGGGCTCACCTGCCGCTTCTGCGGCGGCTTCCCGGCCGTGGACGTCACCGTCCGGGGCCACCAGGGCATCATCGTGATCATGCGGTTCCTCCGCCAGCCCGGTCCGTACTGCCACACCTGTGGTATCGCGATGGTGCGTGACATGTCGGCCCGCTCGCTGGTGCAGGGCTGGTGGAGCTACTGCTCGGGCATCATCAACATCATCACGCTGCTGCGCAACCTGGGCGCCTACAACAAGATCAAGGCACTGCCGCCGGCCGCGCCCGGTCCGCTCGGGCCGCAGCTCAACCCGGGCGTTCCGCTGACCAAGCGTCCGGCGATGCTGATGTTGCTGTTCCCGATCCTGTCGTTCGCCCTCGTCTTCGCCCTGCTGCTGGTCGGCGCGCTCGCGGACAAGCACACCACGGACTACCACTACGGCGGCAGCGGCTCCAGCACCTCGTCCGGGGCCGACCCGCAGACCGGCGACTGCCTGCACAACGACGGGACCAGCTTCACTCCCAAGATGAAGGTGGTCGGCTGCTCCGACCCGACCGCCGAGTACAAGGTGGAGGCGCGGGTCAACGGCACCACCGACGACCACACCGCCTGCGAGGCCTACCCGGACGCCGAGAACACCTTCGTCCACATGGAGACCGGCAAGAACTACGTGCTCTGCCTGAAGTCCACCAAGCCCGCGGACGACGGCGGCGCCTCCTCCGCCCCTTCCGCGGCCGCTCCCTTCGGCAGCTCCTGACGGCCGGTGGCCCCGGCCGCCCTCCGGTCCGAGGACCGCGAGCGGTGGCCGGGGCCACGGCTTTCTTGGAGCGTGCCCGCCAAAGCGGGTCAGAACGTGCCCTGGGTGAGCGCCACGCTGTCCGGGACGGCGACCACCTCGGGGACGGTGAGCGGAATGAAGCCGAGGATCTGCTGGGTGACGAAGTGGGCCGACATCATGGCGCCCTCCTGCCAGCCCGGCAGCGGGGAGATCTGGTCGCCGGTGACGTAGAAGACGTCACCGCCCTCGGGCTGGAGCAGTTGCCGGTAGGCCTCTTCGTGGTCCGGGTTGCCCGGCTCCCAGTGGGCCCAACCGCCCAGCTGGTAGGGCACCTTGTGCCAGGCGATGGTGACGCCCTTGCTCGCCGGCACCAGGTCGTCGTTCTCGAACTCGGGGTGCAGCTGGATCGCACCCTCGCGGGCCAGCTCCAGCCGCTCGTTGACCGGCAGGTCGCCGAGCTCCTCGGCCTCGTCGCCGAAGTTGTAGGCGCCGGTCAGGGTGCCCTTCTCGGTGAAGTAGTCGTTGGAGGGGTACCACAGCTGGGTGATGTTGTGGGACGTCCAGCTGATGCCGCCGTAGATGCCCTCGAGGTCGTTGCCGCCGTCGAAACCGCCTTCCCAGAAGCGCTTGTTGGCCTGCCAGCCCACCTTGCAGGTCTTGTCGAACTCGACGACGTCGATCACGGCCTCGAACTCGTCCGAGAAGCCGTCCCGGCCGATCTGCTTGAGCGCCGGGATCGGGATGTTGCTCACGCAGTAGCGGGCCTCGGTCTCGTACGCCTCGCCGTCCTTCCAGTAGGTCACGGTGACCCCGGGCCCGTCCGGGTCGATCTCGATGTCGGTGACCTCGGCCTCCAGCAGGATCTCCGCACCGGCCAGCCTGGCCTCGCGGGCCAGCGCGTCGACGATCCTGTCCATGCCGCCCACCGGCTGGAACATCGTGGCCTGCCACAGGTAGTCCACCGGCTGGTAGAACCGGGCCCGCCAGAAGCCCGACTCCACCAGGTCCTCGAAGTCCAGCGGCGGCGCCGGCTCCGGGGCCGGCTCCTCGATCACCGGGTCGTACAGGTATCCGGAGCGGGTGGAGCCCTCGTACTTGCCGTTGGTGTCGAGCTTGCCGAACGCCCGCAGCAGGTCGCGCAGTTCACCGGTGAACCGGTCCTTGGCCGTCAGCGTCTCGGCCAGCTTCGCCGCGATGTACCCGCGGGTGTCGTTGGCCACCCGGCGGTTGGGCCAGGTCACCTCCAGCCCCGCCGGCCGGACCAGGTTGGCCGTGGTCTCCATGACGTACGGTTCGAGCGCCACCTTGAAGTCCCGACAGTACTTGAGCACCCGCCGGTGGTGGTACGGGATGCGGCCGGGGCCGAGGTTGAGGTACAGCCCGTCGTCGAAGCGGCAGGTGTGGGTGTGGACGATCTCGCCGGTCTCGTCGTCGATCTCGTAGAGCTTGTCGCCCTTGCGGGCGGTGCGGTTCCGCCCGCCGACCCGGTTCTGGGCCTCCAGGACGGTGCAGTCGAAGCCGAGCAGGCTCAGCTCGTACGCGGCGGTCAGGCCCGCGACGCCGGCGCCGAGGATCAGGACCTTCTCCCCCGGTCTCGGCGGCGGCGCGATCTCGAGCGGACCGGTCCACCCGGTCGCCGCCGGGCCCGTGCCGCCGATCATGGCCTGGTACAGCGCCTTCGCCGCGCCGCCCTGGGGCGTGGTCGCCGACGCGGACGGGCCGCTCCTCTTCCTGCTGGTCTTCTTGGCCGGCTTCCTGGCCTCTTTACTGGTCATCTGGGTGCCCTGTTCTGGTGGTGGTGTGGATCGTGACCCGGGTACCTTCGGCGGCCTGGCCGGCATATCGGCGGGGTGCCGTGACCGGTCCGTGCCGGCCACGAGCCGGGGCGGGCCGGCGGCGCTGCGACGGGAACGGACGGCGCTGGGCCGGGACGGGGGCGAGGGCGCGCGAGGACGGGGCCGCCGTCGGTGCCGGCGTACTGTCGATCTCCCGGACCGAGGACGCGCTGACGGCCCGAGGCGCGCCCACACCCGCGGACAGAACCCCGCACAGTCACACCCCTCATGAGGATCCGTATGCGAAGCCCGAAACTACCGGCCGCATCCCGGTTTCCCCCCGCACCACCCCATGCTCGAACGGGTGAATCCCCTCAACCAGCCGTGGCGGTACGGATGTTCCGTCCGCCGCCGGGAGCGGGGTGCGGACACACCAGGTGGATCCCATCCGGCATTTGTGAACAACCGTACTTCGCATGTCAGTTGGGGATCACGGAGAGCCGGCTGGGGGTCATCTGACCGCTCCGGGGAGAGATCATCGGCGGGTCCGTCCCGGGAGGCCCCGCCGTCCGGACGGCGGGGCCTCCCGGATGCACGTCCGTCCGCTCCGCCGGCACCGATCGGGACGCGGCCGCCGTCGGGCACTGATCAGCACGGATGAATTACCGGGGGTACCGGACCCCCTCCGGTGTGCCCGGCCGACCGATCGGGTACCGGTGCCAGGTCCACCCCGTCCGTCTCCCGATCCAGCCCGCACAGCCCAGACCGGAGATCCTCATGTCCACCGGAGCCAGCGCACGGAACTGCCCATTCGACTTCGCCGAGGCCCTCGAGTTCGACCCGACGCTCAGGGAGCTCATGAACGACGCACCAGTGTCCCGCATCCGCCTGCCCTACGGCGACGGCGAGGCCTGGCTGGTCACCGGCTACGAGGACGTGCGTACGGTGACCACCGACCGTCGGTTCAGCCGCCACGCCGTCATCGGCCGGGACTTCCCGCGGATGACCCCCGAGCCGATCGTCCAGGCCGAGGCGATCAACGTCATGGACCCGCCGGCCAGCAGCCGCCTGCGCAGCCTGGTGTCCAAGGGCTTCACGCCCGCCAACATCGAACGCATGCGGGTCCGCACCCAGCACGTGGTGAACGGCCTGCTGGACGCCATGACGGAGCACGGCACCCCGGCCGACCTCATGGAGCACATGGCCCACCCGCTGCCGCTGATCACCATCTGTGAGGTCCTGGAGATCCCCGAGCCCGACAGCGCACAGCTGCGTGCCCACGCCCGGACCATGATGAACGTCAGCCTGGAGAACAAGCCCGACGCGGTCCGGGCCAAGGCCGACCTGCGGGCGTACTTCGCCGACCTGACTGCGCAGCGGCGCAGGAACCCCGGCGAGGACCTGATCAGCGCGCTGGCCACGGCCCGTGACGGGGACGAGCTCCTCGACGACCAGGAACTCACCGTGATGGCCATGGTCCTGCTGATCACCGGCCAGGACACCACGACGTACGAGCTCGGCAACCTCTCCTACACCCTGCTCACCCGGCCCGACGTGCTGTCCGTGCTGCGCGAGCGGCCCGAGATGCTCCCGCAGGCGCTCCAGGAGATGCTGCGCTTCATTCCCTTCCGCAAGGGCGTCGGCATCCCGCGGGTCGCCCTGGAGGACGTCGAGCTGAGCGGGGTGACGATCCGGGCGGGCGACATCGTGCACGTCTCCTACCTGACCGCCAACCGGGACGGCGACAAGTTCGACCGGCCCGACGAGCTGGACCTGGACCGGACCAGTCCGCCGCACATGACGTTCGGCTGGGGCGCGCACCACTGCCTCGGTGCTCCGCTCGCCATCACCGAGCTCGAGGTCGCCTTCGGCACGCTGCTGGAGCGCTTCCCCCGGATCGCCCTGGCGAAGCCCGCCGAGGAGATCCAGTGGAACACCACGTCGATCTGGCGCTATCCCCTGGAGCTGCCGGTGACCTGGTGACGGAGGTCGCCACGGCCGGGGAACACGGCCGGAGGGGCTCCGGCGGCAGCACGTGTCGGCCCGCGCACCCGGTGGGTGTGCGGGCCGACGTGCGCGATCGCCCCGGTCCGCTTAGGCTGGGTTGACCTGGCCCGAGCCGACTCGTGGCCGGCAAGACCGCCCGCACAGCGAGCATCCGATCCTCAACTGTCGGCCCGTCTGCCTTCCCCTGGTGAGTCCCACCGCCGCGCCACCTCCGCGCGCCCGGTCCGCAGCGGCTGCCGTCGACTGGTGAATCCCCTCGATCCCCCGGGATCGCACCGGGAGCACCGCCCGTCAGGAGGAAATCCCCATGGCAGTTCTGTGCAAACCGGCGATTGCTGTCCCCGACCATGTCATCACCAACGAGGAGACCCTCGACCTGGCCCGGAGGCTCCATGGCGACCATCCGCAACTGGAGCTGGCGCTACGTCTGATCAAGAACACCGGAGTGCGGAAACGCCATCTGATCCAGCCGATCGAGGTGGTGCTGGAACACCCGGGCCTGGCCGAGCGGAGCCTCGTCTTCGAGGCGGAGTCCAAGGCGCGCGTCCCGGCCGTGGTGTCCAGAGCCCTCGACCAGGCCGAACTGGAGCCGCAGCAGATCGACTTGATCGTGTACGTGTCCTGCACCGGCTTCATGATGCCGTCGCTGACGGCCTGGCTGATCAACAAGATGGGTTTCCGGTCGGACACCCGGCAGCTGCCGATCGCCCAGCTCGGCTGTGCCGCCGGCGGTGCGGCCGTGAACCGGGCGCATGACTTCTGCGCTGCGTACCCCGACGCCAACGTGCTGATCGTGGCCTGCGAGTTCTGCTCGCTCTGCTACCAGCCCACCGACCTGGGCGTGGGATCGCTGCTGTCCAACGGTCTGTTCGGCGACGGAATCGCCGCCGCGGTGGTCCGGGGCGAGGGCGGCACCGGAATGCGCCTGGAGCGCAACGCCTCGTACCTCATCCCCAACACCGAGGACTGGATCTCATACGCGGTCCGCTCGACCGGCTTCCACTTCCAGCTGGACAAGCGGGTGCCGGGGACGATGGAGCCCCTCAGCCCGGCGCTGCGCGCACTGGCCGAGCAGCACCAGTGGAACGTCGGCAAGCTCGACTTCTACATCATCCACGCGGGCGGTCCCCGCATCCTGGACGACCTGAGCCACTTCCTGGAGGTGCCGTCCGAGGCGTTCCGCTTCAGCCGGGCCACCCTGACCGAGTACGGCAACATCGCCAGTGCGGTCGTGCTCGACGCGCTCGCCCGGATGTTCGACGAGCAGTCGGCCCTCGACGGCCACCACGGACTGCTGGCCGGCTTCGGCCCGGGCATCACCGCCGAGATGTCCCTGGGCAGCTGGACCGCTCCGGAGGGCTGAGCCCTGGCGCACCGCAGGCAGCGGAACACCGCTCCCGGGGGAGCGGGATGCCCCTCGACCGGGTGTCCCGCTCCCCCGAGCCGTGCCACCGTACGCATCTGACGCTCCATCACATCGCGCTGGTCGCTCCGGAGGGTCACCGGCGCCCCCACCGCCGTGGCTACGACGCGGGAGGTCGTTCCTGTGTTTGCATCGGCCCCTGGAGGTGTGCCCGTGACGACCGGAGACGACTACCGCGAGAAGCCCGCCCGGACCGGTGTACCACGACGCCGGCTGCTCACCACGGCCGGGCTGACCGTGGGCGGCCTGGGACTGGCCGCCTGCTCCGCATCGACCGACCACCACGACATGGGCAGGGGGCAGAAGCTCAGGCCGGTACCCACCAGCGAGGAGCACTGGAAGGACGTCGTCAAGGCACTCGGCCGGCCGGGGAACCTCATCCGCGGGACGTACCATCACACGCCGTTCCCGCGCGGGGACCTGCATCTGGTCTCCCGTGGCGTCCCCGTCAGCACGGGACTGGCACTGGGCTCGCACGCGTCCTTCGTCCGGTACGACGACGGCATGGTGATGCTGATGGGCGACCTGGTGGTGACCGAGGGCGAGCTGCAGGGGATGACCGATGCCCTGCAGGCCCAGGGCATCGCGCAGACCGCCATCCACAAGCACCTGCTGTCGCACACACCCGAGGTCTGGTGGACCCACGTCTGCGCCCACGGCCACGACGCCGGGGAACTGGCGCGCGGCCTGCGCGCCGCGCTCAACCACACCGCCACCCCGGCGCACGTCGCGGCCGCCGCTCCGCCCAAGCCGCTCGAACTGGACACCGCCGGAATCGACGCCGCGATGGGCGCCAAGGGTGCCAACAGCGGCGAGGTGTACACCACCGTGTTCGTCCGCCGCGAGACCATCGTCAACGACGGCCGCGTGCTTCCACCCGGCCTCGGAGCGACCTCGGCCTTCAACTTCCAGCCGCTGGGCGGGGGTCGGGCCGCACTCAACGGAGACCTCGTCATGGTCGCCGGCGAGGTCCAGCGGGTGCTCTCGGCGCTGCGGCACGGCGGGATCGAGATCATCGAACTCCACAACCACGGCCTGACGGACGAACCGCGCCTCTTCTTCACCCATGTCTGGGCGGTGGGCGACGCCGTCACACTGGCCAAGGCGGTCCGTCCCGCGCTCACCGCCACCAACGTCGCCGCGTCCTCCGCCTGAGCCCGGGCCGGCGGTTGCTCCCAGCCCCGGGCGTGACCCGGCAGTACCCCTGCTGCGCCGCCCGCCTTTCGACCGCGGGCGGGGAGGCGGACGATCGCGGTCGATACGGCGGCGGCCGAAAGCGGTAGCCGGTCCCCAGCGGTGGCGGCTACAGTCTTCGCAACAGGCAACTCGGATCCGAGTAATTGCTTCCTAGTAGTCGTTTCCGAGCCGAAGACCGTATGGAGTGAGATGACCGTCAAACGACCCGCGAACCCCATGGCCCTCGCGGTAATGGGCCTGCTGCTGGAGCAGCCCATGCACCCCCACGCCATGGCGATCACGCTGCGGGAGCGGCAGCTGGACCTGGCCTTCAAGCTGACCACCGGATCGCTGTACGACACGGTGCGGGCGCTGGCCCGCGACGGCTGGATCGAGGCGGCCGACACCGAGCAGGTGGGCGGCCGCCCGGCACGTACCGTCTACCGGCACACGCCGCAGGGGCAGCGGCATTTCACCGAGTGGCTGGACGAACTGATCCGCGAGCCGTCCCAGGAGTACCCGAGGTTCCTGTCCGCCATCAGCTACCTGGGCGCGCTGGGACGGCAGCGGGCGGCACAGGCGCTGCGCGAACGGGCGGCGGCGCTGGAGGTGCGGATCGCGGCGGGTGAGCGGGCGTACCGGGAGGCCAGGGAGCAACACAAGGCGCCCCGGCTGTTCGTGATCGAGGCCGAGTACGCGCAGGCGATGGCCCGGGCGGAGCTGCAGTGGGTGCTGCACACGGCCGAGGAGATCGAGCAGGGCGGCCTGGAGTGGCCGGAGGTCTCCCCCGATGCCTGAGACTCCTGTGACCGCGCCGGTCCCGGCCGGGCGGCCCCTGTCCGACGCGCCGTCGTCCGCCCCGTACTCGTCCGGAGCCGGCGAGGACGCCCAGGTGCTGGTGGCCGGCGCCGGGCCGGCGGGATTGATGCTGGCCTGCGAGCTGGGGCTGACCGGGGTTCGCACCCTGGTGCTCGAACGCCACCCGGCCCCGCCCGGCTACTGCCGCGGCTTCAACCTCAACGCCCGCAGCCTGGAGCTGCTGGACCTCCGGGGCCTCGCGGACCGCTTCCTGACCGAGGGCCCGACCGTGCCGGCCACCGCGTTCGCCGGTTCGGCCCAACTCGACCTGACCGCCATGCGCACCCGGCACCCGTACGTCCTGGGGATCCCGCAGACCCGGGTGGAGGAGCTGCTCGCCGAGGCTGGTCCGCCCGGACGGCCACGCCGCCTGGGTGGGCACACCGTCGGCGTCCCCCGCCGCCGCTGCCGCCGGGTTGCGTGCGGCGCTGGGTGACTGGTTCGGGCCGCAGCACCCGGTGGCACCGGTGCGAGCCGGGCTCGGCGGCTGACCCCTCGGCCCGGCGGGACGGTGCCGCCCAGCGGTTGCAGGGGGCCCGCGGCCGGGCCGACGCTGGCTGAGGGGCGCGAAGACGCGTCCCGGGAACCTCGGCGTTAAGGACGCAGGCCATGTCCAGGATCACCACTTACCGCGAGGGCGTCCCGTGCTGGACCGACCTCACGACGCCGGACGTCACCGCCGGCAAGCAGTACTACGGCGAGCTGTTCGGCTGGAAGTACGAGGACACCGGCGAGGCGGGCGGCGGTTATCAACTGGCCACCCTGCACGGCCTGCGCGTCGCCGGCATCGGTCCCCGGCAGCCCGGGGACCAGGCTCCGCCCAGGTGGACGGCCTACCTCGCGGCCGACGACGTCGACCAGGTCGCCACCAGGATCCGGGAGGCGGGCGGCACCGTGCTGATGGAGCCGACGGACGTGACGGACCAGGGCCGGATGGCGATGGCCGCCGACCCGGCGGGCGCGGCCTTCGGCCTCTGGCAGGGCAAGTCGCACGGCGGCTCCGGGCTCGCCAACGAGCCGGGCACCTTCACCTGGAACGAGAACCTGTCCACCGACCCGGCCACCGCCCGGTCCTTCTACCAGCAGGTCTTCGGGTACGAGTACGAGGCCATGCCGGACATGGACTACACCGTCGCCAAGGTGGCCGGGAACCCGGTCGGCGGCATCGGCGAGCAGCCGTCGGGTGTCCCGGCGGGCGCGCCGTCGTTCTGGAACACCTACTTCTCGGTGGCCGACACCGACCGGTGCTGCTCACGGGTGGTCGAGCTCGGCGGCCGGGTCGAGGTCGAGCCGTTCGACACCCCCTATGGCCGGGTGGCCGTCGTCCGGGACGACCTCGGCGCGGCCTTCTGCCTCATTTCCCAGCCGGAGAAGTAGCCTGCGGCAGCCGCACACCGCCCCGGGCGGAGCCGTCCGGGGCGGTGCGGCGGTCACTGCCCGGGGAGCGTCGGGATCCGGTCCAGTGCCAGGCCGAAGTGGTCCCGGTAGGCGGCGAGCAGCGCGGCCTCGGCGAGCTCCTCCTCTTGGCGCTCCCCCGCGACGGTGGTGACCAGGGTGCGACCGGAGAGCGTGATCCGGCCGTGCTCGGTGAGGCGGGAGCAGACCAGGGAGCGGCTGAAGTGCGACTTCGGGGAGGTGCGCTGCCACCAGCAGGTGGGCTCGAAGTCGGCCAGCACGCGCGGGCGTTGTTCGAGACGGTACTGCGGCTCGCCGTCCCGGTACACGTCCAGGTCCCCGGCGGCGGTCTCGGTGATCCGGAAGACGCCGCCGGGGTCGGCCTGGTCGTCCCGGCGGTCCAGCCGGAGCGGGAACTCGGTGTGCCGTCCGAACCCCACGTCCACCAGCCACGGTTCGGGGGTGTCGACCCGCAGCGCGAGGTGGTCGAAGGGCGGCCCGTACCCGCCGTTCTGGAAGACCCGCGCGGAGAGCAGGCTGACGGGGTAGCCCAGTTCGCTGAGCAACGCGGCGAAGGCGCCGTTGAGTTCGTAGCAGAAGCCACCGCGCCGCGCCACGGTCACCTTCTCGACCAGCGCCTTCGGCTCCAGCACGATGTCCTCGCCGAGATGGATGCTCAGGTTCTCGAACGGGACGCTGCGCAGGTGTCGTTGGTGCAGTTCACGGAGGGCGTCCGCATCCGGCCGGGACGGGCGGGTGGCACCGATGCGGTCGAGGTAGGCGTCGGCCGATGACGCGTCGATCCGGGTCTCACTCATGGATCTTTTCTGCCAGTCCGCGGGAAGCGTTGTCATCGGGCCGGGGACCTACGTCCTCGGGCGGTGGGACGGGGTGGACCACCCTTCCGGCGCTACGCAGCAGCACCGCCGCCAGGCAACCGCCGACCAGCACGGCGGCCGCGCCGAGGAGTTGGCTGGTGGAGATCCCGGCCGTGAAGGCCTCCAGGACGGCGGCGCGGTCCGCCTCCGTGCGGGCGGCCGCGAGTGCGGCCGGCAGGGAGCCGGCGCCCGCCGCGGCGGCGGGGAGCAGCGCGGCGAAGCGGGCGTTCAGGACGGCGCCCAGGGCGGCGACTCCGAGGCTGTTGCCGATCTCGGCCATGGTGCCGTCGACGCCGGCGCCGGCGCCCGCCCTGTCCGGGGGGATGGCGCTCATGACGGCCTCGACGATGGCCGGGTTGGCGAAGGCGCAGCCGGTGCCCATCAGGAGCAGGCCGAGCAGCAGCGGGCCGTAGCCGGCGGAGAGTGCGACGGCCACGAAGCCCCCCGCGAGCAGGCTCATGCCGGAGGCGATGGCGAGCGGGTGTCCCAGTCGGCCGACCACCCGGGCGGTGAGCCCGGTGGCGTTGAGGACGACCACGGTGAGTGCGAACGGCGCGAGGTGCAGTCCGGCCGCCAGCGGCGAGTAGCCGTGGACGAACTGGAGCTGCTGGGTGAGCAGGAAGAGCACCCCGGCGCTGCCGAAGGTGATCAGGACCACGCCCACCACCGCGCCGACGAAGCGGCGGTCCCGGAAGAAGTGCGGGTCCAGCATCGGGTGGCGGACGTGGTGTTCCCACCGTGCGAAGGCGGCGAGGACGAGCAGCCCGCCCGCCGCCGGCAGCAGCACCCGGGGCGAGGACCAGCCGGACTCCGGGCCCTGGGTGATCGCCAGGACCACCGCCGTCATGCCGACGGTGGACAGCAGTACGCCGAGCAGGTCGGGCGGACCGCCGCCGGGTGCCCTGGACTCGGGGACCAGCAGCCGCACCGCCAGGAGGGCGAACACCACCACCGGGAGGTTGGCCAGGAAGAGCGCACCCCAGTGGAAGTGGGCGAGCACCAGGCCGCCGATCGGCGGCCCGGCGGCGAAGCCGAGGGCGTTGACCGCGCCCCAGACGCCGATCGCCCGGGGGCGCTCCGCGGCATCGAAGACCTGGACCACCACGGCGAGGGTGGTGGTGAGCAGCAGTGCGCCGCCGATCCCCATGCCCGCCCGGGCAGCGGTCAACTGGCCGGTGGTGTCGGCGAGTCCGGCGGCCAGTGAGCCGGCGCCGAAGACCGTGAGGCCGGCCAGCAGCAGCCGTTTGCGGCCGTAGCGGTCGGCGGCGCTGCCCGCGGCGAGCAGCAGCCCCGACTGGACCAGGGAGTAGGCGTTGACGATCCACTGGACGTCGCTGGTGGTCGCGTCCAGGTCCCGGGTGAGCGAGGGGATCGCCACGTTCAGGACGGTGTTGTCGAGTACCGCCGCGAACTGGGCGAGGCAGATGACGGCGAGGATCGCCCACCGGGCCGGGGACCGGGTCTGTCCGGTCCCCGGCCCGGCGGTGGTGCCGGTGGTGAGCGTCACGGCGTCGGGGCGAACCGGGCGATGGGGTTGCGCAGGGTGCCGACCAGCTGGAGGGCGCCGGACGGGTCCGCGAGGTCCACCATCTGCTGGTTGTTGCGCAGTTGCAGCCGGTTGAGGCAGGAGAGCGGGAACTCCTCGGCGAACAGGTCGTACCTGGCGAGGCGGTCGGCGAGCTGCGGCACCGAGGCCCGGTAGTCGGCCGCGCACTCGGCGACGGTGCGCCAGAAGGTGTCCTCGTCCAGGGTGCCCCCATCCGCCAGGATGGCGTTGAGGTAGCGGAAGAAGCAGTCGAAGACGTCGGTGAAGACGGAGAGCAGCTTCATGTGCTCCGGGACGTCGGCCCTGATCCGCGCGACCTGCGGGGGCAGGTCGGCGTCCGGGTTCATCACCACGATCTCCTCGGCGATGTCCTTGAAGATCGCGCGCTGTACCGTGCCGTCGGCGTCGAGGACGAGGATGACGTTCTCGCCGTGTGGCATGAAGGCCAGGTCGTGGGCGTAGAAGCAGTGCAGCAGCGGCGTGAGGTAGGCGTCCAGGTAGCGGCGCAGCCACACCTCGGGGGCGAGGCCGGACTGTTCGATGAGCGCGGCGGCCAGCGAGCGGCCCTCGCGGTCGGTGTGCAGCAGGCTGGCCATGGTGGCCAGCCGCTGTCCGGGCCGCAGGCCCGCGACGGGACTCTCCCGCCAGAGCGCGGCGAGCATCTTGCGGTACGGGGAGTACCGGTCGGTGGCGGCCTCGAACTGGGGGTGGCGGTAGCCGATGGCGGCCCTTTCGCGGATCACCGTCAGCCTGGTGGCGCGCAGGACCTCGTCGCTGGCGATCAGTTCGGCGAGCCAGTCGTTGATGGCGGGGGTGGCCTCCATGTAGGCGGCCGAGAGTCCGCGCATGAAGCCCATGTTGAGGACCGAGAGGGCGGTCTTCACATAGTGCTTCGACGGGTCGGTGGTGTTGAAGAAGGTGCGGATGGACTGCTGGGCCAGGTACTCGTCGTCGCCGGGGCCGAGGCAGACGATCCGCCGCTGGGCGACCTCGGCGGCGAAGGTCACCGAGAGCTTGTTCCACCACTGCCAGGGGTGGACGGGCAGCAGGTGGTAGTCGGCGGGGTCGAGGCCGAGGGAGGCCATGGTGCCGGCGAAGCGGCCGAGCACTTCCTCGCCCAGCTCCTGCCTGACGAGGGTGTCGTAGTCGAGGTCGGCACAGGAGGTGAAGGTGGAGTGGTCGCGGTGGGCGGCGAGCCAGATCAGCCGGACCGGGCGGGCGGCCTCGGGCGCGTAGGCGTGGTACTCGTGGATGCCGAAGCCGATCCGGCCGTTGTTGGCGACGAAGCCCGGGTGGCCCTCGGTCATCCCGGTTTCGATCGCCTGGAAGCCGGCCTTGGCGAGTTCGGCGGCGCAGGTCTGCGGCTTGCCGAGCTTGTAGGCGCTGCCGGCGAGGGTGGAGGCGATCTCCTCCAGGTAGACCGGCAGGATCTGCGGGGTGAGGCCGAGGGTCTCCTGCAGCTCGATGATGAAGTCGGTTGCGTCGAGCGGGAGTTCGGCGCCTTCGCGGTTCCGGGTGATGCTTCCGGCGTCGATCTGCCAGTGGTCGAGGGAGAGCAGCCGGGCGGTGAAGCGGTACTCGACGGCGCCGTCGTCGCTGCGGACGCCGTACCGGCCGTCGGCCTGCTGCCGCGGGGTGAGCAGGCGCTCGTGGGCGAACTCGGCGAGCGCCTTGCGGACCAGCATCCGGTTGGCCAGGGCCCAGTGCTCCGGCGTCAGATGGGCGACGGCGTCGATCGGGCCCGGAGTGCGGGGGTCTGCCCCCGGAAGGTTCAGCACGGGGTCACTCCTTGGATAGCGGCGAGGAACTGCTCGCGGGTGCAGACGCTGAGCAGCGCCTCCTTCTCGGGCTTGGTGACCGGGCCGACCACCTCGAAGCCGACGGCGGCGTTCAGCGCGTGGACCGCCGTGTTGCGGACGTCCGGCTCGACCACCACGCGGCGGGCGGCCGGATCGGTGAGGACGAACGCCATCACGGTGGTGATCACGGCCCGGGTGAAGCCGTGCACCGGTTGGTCGGTGGGTGCGCAGAGGAAGTGCATGCCGACGTCTCCCGGCTGGGCGTCGTACAGGCCGACGAGTTCCAGCCGGGCCGGGTCGTAGCGTTCGACGAGGAAGGCCGCCTCGCCGTCGACCAGGCCGATGTAGGCGTCGTGGCACGGGTGTTCGGCTATCTTGCGGTACTCGCTGCGGACCTCGGACACATCGGCGTCCTGCATCATCCAGAACGCCGCCTTGGGGTGGGTCACCCAGCCGTGCAGCAGCTCGGCGTCGGCGTCGGGGTCGAGCGGGCGCACCGCCATGGTGCCGAGCCGCGCGTCGGTGCGGGAGAAGAGGATGCCACTCATGCGACCAGCCCCTCCGGCGCGCCGAACTCCTGGAAGGCGATGGACTTCTCTATCGGGTAGACCTCGCGGCCCAGCAGCTCGCGGATGATCCAGGAGTTGCGGTACGGGCCCATGCCCAGGTCGGGTGAGGTGATGCTGTGGGTGTGGGTGCCGGCGTTCTGCAGGAAGATCTCGCGGCCCGTGGTGTCGATGCTGTAGTTGCGGGCGACGTCGAAGCGGCCGTGCCCGTCCCAGCGGATCCGCTCGTGCAGCGGCGCGAGGAAGGCCGGGGTCCGGTAGCGGTAGCCGGTGGCCAGGACCAGTCCGTGGGTGGCGAGGCGGAAGTCCCGACCCTGCTCCTCGTGGCGCAGTCCGAGGGTGTAGAGGCCGGTGGCGGGGTCGTGGACGGCGCTGTGCAGCGCGGTGTTGGTCATCAGCCGCGTGGGCACCGGGCCCTTGACGCTCTTCTGGTAGAGCAGGTCGAAGATGCCGTTGATCAGGTCGGCGTTGATGCCCTTGAACAGGCCCTTCTGTTCGGACTCCAGCCGGTGGCGGGTGTCCTCGGGGAGGGCGTGGAAGTAGTCCACGTACTCGGGCGAGGTCATCTCCAGGGTGAGCTTGGTGTACTCCAGCGGGAAGAACCGCGGCGACCTGGTCACCCAGTTGAGCCGGTAGCCGTGGGCGTCCATCTCGGACAGCAGGTCGTAGTAGATCTCGGCGGCGCTCTGGCCGCTGCCGACGACGGTGATGCTCTCCTTCGTCTGCAGGGCCGTCTTGGCCTCCAGGTAACCGGAGTTGTGCACGGCGTCGCCGGCGAGGCCCTGGCAGGCTTCGGGAACGTACGGCGGGGTGCCGGTACCCAGGACGAGGCGCCTGGCGCGGTACGTGGTGGTCTCGAAGGTGCCGGGCCGCACCGCGTGGACGAGGTACACGCTCGCGCGCGGGTCGTACTCGACCGAGGTCACCTCCTGGTCGAAGCGGATGCCGCGCAGCTTGGCGGCCGCCCAGCGGCAGTACTCGTCGTACTCGCTGCGCACCGGGTAGAACATCTCGCGGATGTAGAAGGGGTACAGCCGGCCGGTCTCCTTGAGGTAGTTGAGGAAGGAGTACGGCGAGGTCGGGTCGGCCAGGGTGACCAGGTCGGCCATGAAGGGGGTCTGCAGGGTGGCGGACTCCAGCAGCATGCCGGGGTGCCAGTCGAAGTCCGGCTTGCTCTCCAGGAACAGGCCGTTCAGCTCGTCGAGCGGCTCGGTCAGGCAGGCCAGGCCCAGGTTGTAGGGGCCGAGCCCGATCCCGATGAAGTCGTAGGTGGTCATGCGCGTCTCCGGGGTGGGTGTCGGGGGTGGGCGGGGGTCAGCCGGCCTGGCGGCAGAGCTCGGGGGCGGCCTTCCGGCTCAGGTAGTCCTCTGCGTGGCCGGCCAGCAGGTCGAGGACGTGGGCGATGTCCGCGAGCGTGGTCTCGGGGTTGAGCAGGGTGAACTTCAGGTAGTGCCGGTCGTCCACCTTGGTGCCGGCGACCACCGCCGCGCCGGAGGCGGCCAGCGCCTCGCGGGCGAACAGGTTGGCGTCGTCGGCGAGTTCGCGTGCCGGCCCGGCCTCGGGCAGGTAGCGGAAGACCACGGTGCTCAGCTGGGACCTGGTGACCACCTCGAAGCGCGGGTCCTCGGTGAGCAGTTCCCAGGCCTGCGCGGCGCGGTCGACGACCTCGTCGAAGAGTTCGCCGATCGCGTCGGCGCCCATGATGCGCAGGGTGAGCCAGAGCTTGAGGGCGTCGAACCGGCGGGTGGTCTGCAGGCTCTTGTCGACCTGGTTGGGGATCTTCTGCTCGGCCATCCGGGCCGGGTTGAGGTAGTCGGCGTGGTAGGTGGCGTGACGCAGCACGGCGGCGTCGCGGACCAGCAGCGCACTCGAACTGACCGGCTGGAAGAAGGACTTGTGGTAGTCGACGGTCACCGAGTCGGCCCGCTCGATCCCGTCCAGCAGGTGCCGCCTGGTGCGGGAGGCGAGCAGTCCGCAGCCGTACGCGGCGTCCACGTGCAGCCAGGCGCCCGCGGCGGCGCACAGGTCGGCGATCTGCGGCAGCGGGTCGATGGAGCCGAAGTCGGTGGTGCCGGCGGTGGCGACCACGGCCATCACCGTCAGGCCCTCGCGGCGGCAGCGGTCGAGTTCGCGGGCGAGGACGGCGGGGCGCATCCGGCGGTCCTGGTCGGTGGCGACCGGGATGACCGCGTCCGGGCCGAGGCCGAGGAGCTTCGCGGACTTCTGGACGCTGAAGTGGCCGGCCGCGGAGGCGAGGATGCGCAGCTTCGGGAGGAGCTCGGCCCTGGTCGGCGATGTGTCCGAACCGGCGGCGGCCCGGGCACGGGCCTCCTCGCGGGCGAGCAGCAGGGCGTGCAGGTTGGACTGGCTGCCGCCGCTGGTGAACACGCCGTCGGCCGCCGGGCCGAGGCCGATCCGCTCGGCGGTCCAGTCGATCAGCCGGCGCTCGATCAGGGTGCCGCCGGCGCTCTGGTCCCAGGTGTCGAGCGAGGAGTTGACGGCGCTGAGGATGGCCTCGCCGAGCAGGGCCGGGATGACCACCGGGCAGTTGAGGTGCGCCAGGTAGCGCGGGTGGTGGAAGTACACGGCGTCCCGCAGGTAGACGTCCTCCAGCTCGGCGAGGGCGGCGGCGGGGTCGTGCAGCGGCTGTTCCAGGTCGACGGCCGATATCTCGGGTGCGAGCCGGTCGGGGGTGGTTCCACTGAAGGGGCGTTCGGTGCGGGCGATCCGGGCGGCCACCCGGTCGATCCCGGCGGTGAGCGAGTGCCGGTATCCCTCCACCGTACGGCCGTTGAAGAGGTGCTCCCTGGCGCCTGCCGGCCGGGTCTCGACGGGGTGTCCCTGGAAACTCATGAGTGGTCCTCAACAGTCGCTGCTGCCATTGCTTAGGTAAGCCTATCCTAACTTTTACCAAGAGTTCGACCACGTTCGTGATGGATCGTCACGATTGACCGATCCGGCGTCAGACATGCGTGAGGGGCGCCGTGCGGGCGACCCGCCGCCACCGCAGCAGGGTTGCCCACACGGCGCCCCTCGGAAGAGAACTAGGCTCGTGCCTCGACCCGGAGGTCCTCCTCGGAGACGCCCTTGCGCCAGTAGCCGGAGAAGTTGACCAGCCGCCGGTCGATCCCCAGCTCGCCCACCAGGTACCGCCGCACCGCCTTCACCAGGCCGGACTCGCCGGCGATCCACGCGTACGGCGAACCGTCCGGGAGTTCGGCCGCCCGGATCGCGTCCGGCAGTGTGCTCCGGCCGTTGCGGATCAGCCAGGTGATCTCCACCTCGCCCGAGCTCGGCAGGTCCTGGATGTCCTCGGGACTGGGGACCTCGATCCACACCCTGGCCCTGGTCCCGGCCGGCAGCCAGTCCAGGATCCCGCCGACGGCTGGCAGGCCGGTCTCGTCGGCGGCGAGCAGCACCCAGTCGGTGCCGGCCGGCGGACGGAACCCGACACTGCGGTTGTCTGCCATCGCCGGGCCCAGCAGGCAGACCCGGTCGCCGGCCGACGCCCGCGCGGCCCAGCGGGCCGCCGGCCCCGCCGCCGCACCGGCCGCCGGCCCCTCGGCGCCGTGCAGCGCGAAGTCCACGTCCAACTCGGCGAGTTCGGGCCGCTGCGCGCGGATCGTGTACGAGCGCATCACCGCCCGCCGCTCCGGGTGGATGGCCCGCCAGTCGGCGTACCAGCTCTCGCCGAACCGCGCCGGCACCACCGGCTCGCGCTGCCCGGGGCGCGGCAGGAATAGCGAGAAGCTCTGGTCCCGGCCGCCCGAGGCGAAGTCCTTCAACTGCTCACCGCCGAAGGTGATCCGCGTCATCGTCGGTCCGAGGCGGCAGGTGCGCACCACCTCGGCCGCGAAGAGCCGGAACTGCGAGGTCACCGGGGCGAGTTCGGTCGCCATCGGTCAACTCACCTTCTTGGCAGCCTCGATGGCCTTGGCCAGGCTCTCCAGCAGCGGCGCGGCACCCGCGTAGGAGAACCGCGGCACCGAGTTCCACGGGGTGATCTGCCCCGCCCGGACGGCGGGCAGCTGGGACCAAGCGGGCTTGGACGCGAGGTCGGACGGCTGCAGCGCGGTGTTGCGCTCGTCCAGCAGGATCAGGCCCGCCGGGTACTTGCCGGCGTTCTCCCAGCTGAGGCTCTCGAAGTAGCCGCCCTCGTCCAGCTTGTCCGGGACGATCAGGTCCACGCCGAGTTCGGCGAAGTACATCAGATCGGTGCTGATCTTCGGGTTGGAGGCGTAGAAGACGTCCGAACTGCCGGACGCGGCGAGCACCCTGAGACCGCCGTTCGCCTTGGCCGCCTTGCGCACGCGCTCCGCCGCCGCCTCGAACCGCGCCTTGGCGTCGGTGACCTTCCTTGCGTTCAGGTCCGCACCGAGCGCGGCGGCGAGCTCGGCATAGCGCTTGATCGGCTCGGTCATCGGCAGCCGGGCGGTGGCGATGGCCACGCTGGGGGCGAGCTGGAGGATCTTGTCCTTGCTCTCGTCCGGGACGTACCAGAGCGCGTCCGGGTTGTACATGTGGGTCACCAGCAGCTCGGGCCGCAGGCTCGCGTACTTCTCGATGCTGAACTCGCCCCAGACGTTGCCGAGGACCGCCACCTTGTCGACGTCGAGGTCGCCGGCCTGCGGATCGGGCTTGCCGTCCGCCAGCTTGGTCTCGCCGAAGACGCCGACGATCTGCCGGTCCAGGCCGAAGTCGACCAGGGCGGCCGCCGTACCGGTGAAGGCCACGATGCGGATGGGGGTGGTCTTGGCGGTGACCTCCTTCTTCCGGTCGTCGGTGAAGGACCACGGGCCGGAGGATCCGCCCTTCGCGTCGGTCGAGTCCTTCCCCGCCGAGCTCGAACTCCCCTTCCCGCCGCAGGCGGTGAGCAGGGTTCCGACGGCGGCGGCACCGCCGGCGGCCAGCAGGCCGCGACGGGAGAGGCGGGCGGAGGTGGTGGAACGCGGCATGACGGACTCTCGCTCGTGTGATTGAAATACGGTCAGAACCAGACGGCAGGATTAGGTTAACCTAACCTAAGTCCCTGTCCAGTGGGAGTGCCCGTCACCTCCCCGTCCGCTCCGGAGCCCTCCTGTGTCTGCCACCACGTCACTTCAGGCCCGCCGGGACCCGGAGATCCCGCAGTCACCTCGCGGGCGCCCGCCGAGCCGGCGCAACACGGTGCGGGCCGCTGGACTGCTCGGCTGCCTGCTCGCCCTGCTCCTGGTCCTGCTGCTCAGCATCGCCTTCGGCGCCAAGCAGCTCCCACCCGGCGAGGTCTGGCACGGGCTCTTCGACAGCGACTCGCCCGGGTACACCGCCGTCCACCGGATGCGCCTGCCGCGCACCCTGCTCGGACTGCTGGCCGGCACCGCCCTCGGGCTGGCCGGCGGCATCATGCAGGCGCTGACCCGCAACCCGCTCGCCGACCCCGGGCTGCTGGGCATCAACGCCGGTGCCGCGGCCGCCGTCGCCGCCGCGACCACCCTCCTCGGTGTCACCGGCTTCACCGGCTACGTGTGGTTCGCACTGGCCGGGGCCGCCCTGGTCTCGGTCCTGGTCTACGCGGTCGGCGGCGGACGCGGGGCCACCCCCGCCCGGCTGGCCCTCGCCGGCTCCGCGCTCAACGCGATGCTCTACTCGTTCGTCAGCGCCGCCATGCTGCTCGACACGGCCTCACTGGAGCAGATGCGGTTCTGGACGGTCGGCTCGCTCGCCAGCGCCCAGCCGGCCACCATCGCAAGGCTGCTGCCCTTCGTCGCCGCCGGAGTGCTGCTCGCCCTCGCCCTGGCCCGGCCGCTCAACGCCATGGCCCTCGGCGACGACTCGGCCCGCGCCCTCGGCGCCCGGCCCGCACTGGTCCGGGCCGCCGCGATCCTGGCCGTCACCCTGCTGTGCGGAGCGGCCACCGCCGCCTGCGGCCCGATCGTCTTCGTCGGCCTGATGGTCCCGCACCTGGTACGCGCCCACACCGGCCCGGACCTGCGCTGGCTGCTCCCCTACTGCGCGCTGCTCGCCCCCGTCCTGCTGCTCGGCGCCGACGTGCTCGGCCGCCTGCTCGGCCGGCCGGGCGAACTCCAGGTCGGCATCGTCACCGCCGTCCTCGGCGGCCCGTTCTTCCTCTACTTCGCCCGACGCGGAAAGGTGGCGCGAGCATGAACGAACGCGAACTCTCCATCAGCAAAGGCGCGTTGGCCTCGCGCCCGACGGACCAGGCCGGGAGGGCCGGATGAGCGTGCTACGGATCGGCGACACCCTCTCCCTGCGCTACCGGCCCCGGGCACTGGTGGCCGGGACGCTGTGCGCGCTGCTGGCGCTCGCGGTGGGCGTGGTCGCCCTCGGCAGCGGCGACTACCCGATGAGCCCGGCCGAGGTGCTCGCCACCCTCACCGGTGGCGGCTCACCCGCCCAGGACTTCATCGTCAACGAACTACGGCTGCCCCGCCAGGTCACCGCCCTCGCCGTCGGCGCGGCGCTGGCACTGGCCGGAGCGCTGTTCCAGTCCCTGGTCCGCAACCCGCTGGGCAGCCCCGACATCCTCGGCTTCACCCAGGGCGCCTCCACCGGCGCCCTCGTCGTGGTGGTCACCGGCGGCAGCAGCCTGGCACTGGCCACCGGAGCGGTGGCCGGCGGCCTCGTCACCGGTGCCGTGATCTACGCCCTCGCCTGGCGCGGCGGCGTGCACGGCAGCCGGCTCGTCCTGGTCGGCATCGGCAGCGCCGCCATCCTCACCGGCGTCAACGGCTACCTGCTCACCCGCGCCCAACTCATGGACGCCGCAAGGGGAGTCCTCTGGCTCACCGGCAGCCTCGACGGCCGCGGCTGGGACGACGCACTGCCCGTGCTGGCCGCACTCGCGGTGCTGGCCCCCGTGGTGCTGCTCGGCTGCGGACGCGCCCTGCGGATGATCGAGATGGGCAACGACGCGGCCGCCGGAGTCGGCGTCCCGGTCGAACGGCTGCGCCTGGTCCTGCTGGCAGCCGCCGTCATCCTCGCCTCCCTCGCCGCTGCCGCCGCCGGCCCGGTCTCCTTCGTCGCACTCACCGCACCCCAGGTCGCCCGCCGGCTCACCCGCAACCCCGGGCCCAACCCGCTCGCCTCGATGTGCGTCGGCGCGGCCCTGCTGATCAGCGCCGACCTGGCCGCACAGCAGCTGTTCACCGGACGCCAGCTGCCGGTCGGCGTGGTGACCGGCGTACTCGGCGGCGGGTACCTGATCTGGCTGCTCGCCACCCAGCGCAGGGCGGGCCGGATATGAGCGACACAGGGCGGAACCGGGACGGGCGCCGCCGCACCCACCGGCCATGAGCGACACACCTACGCACCGAAACGGAGCACCTGCCTTGGAGCACGATCAGGCGCCGGACCCGGCCCGGCTGACCGGCCGGGAGCTGACCCTCTCCTACGAGCAGCGGGTCATCGCCGAGGACCTCACCGTCACCATCCCCGACCGGTCCTTCACCGTCCTCGTCGGCCCCAACGCCTGCGGCAAGTCCACCCTGCTGCGCGCGCTCTCCCGCACCCTCAAGCCCGCCGCCGGCACAGTCCTGCTGGACGGGCAGGACATCCACACCCGGCCGGCCAAGCAGGTAGCCCGCACCCTCGGCCTGCTCCCCCAGTCCTCCGTGGCGCCCGGGGGCATCGCGGTGTCCGAACTGGTCGCCCGCGGCCGCTACCCGCACCAGAGCCTGCTACGCCAGTGGTCCGGGGAGGACGAACGCGTCGTCGAGGAGTCGATGGCCGCGACCGGCGTCGCCGAACTCGCCGACCGTACGGTGGACGAGCTCTCCGGCGGACAGCGCCAGCGCGTCTGGATCGCGATGGCGCTGGCCCAACAGACCCCGCTGCTGCTCCTGGACGAACCGACCACCTACCTGGACATCGCCCACCAGATCGAGATCCTCGACCTGTGCGCCCGCCTGCACGAGGAACAGGGCCGCACGCTCGTCGCCGTGCTGCACGACCTCAACCACGCGGCGCGGTACGCCACCCATCTGATCGCCATGCGCGCCGGACGCATCGTCGCCTCCGGAGCCCCGAAGGACATCGTCACCGCCGAGCTGGTCGAGGAGGTCTTCCGCCTCCCCTGCCGTGTCATCGACGACCCCGAAACGGGCACACCGCTGGTCGTCCCGGCGGCCAGGACGGCCAGGACGGCGCGGACGGGCGCGCCCGCCTCGACCTGGCAACGCCTACGTCCCGCCCACGGAGCAGAGTCGAATCACCATCAGGAGAACCGTTGAGCATCGAGGTCTACCGCGACCCCTGGGGCATACCCCACCTGCGCGCCGGCAGCCCACTCGAACTCGCCCGCGCCCAGGGGCGGAACGCCGCCACCGACCGCGCCTGGCAGCTCGAGGTGGAGCGCCACCGCGCACAGGGCACCAGCGCCGCGCTCCTCGGGCCGGAGGCCGTCCCGTGGGACCGCTTCGCCCGCCGGGCCCGCCTGGCGGACACCGCCCGCCGCTGCTTCGACGCCCTCGACGCCGACACCGCCGCGTGGGTACGGGCCTATGTCGACGGCGTCAACGACGCCCTCCCCCAACAGGCCGATCACGCACCGGAGTTCGCCGAAACCTCGGTCGAACCCGGCAGCTGGCGACCCTGGACCCCGCTGGCCCTCTGGCTCTCCCACCACATCCTCTTCGCCGGCTTCCCGGCCAAGCTCTGGCGCGACCTGGTCGCCCACCGGCTCGGCGACCACGCGATCGGCCTGTTCGCCACCGACGGACCGGCGACCTCCGGCAGCAACGGCTGGCTGGTGCCCGGTGACCGGACCGCGACCGGCGCGGCCCTGATCGCGGGCGACCCGCACCGCTTCATCGAGGCACCGGGCATCTACCAGCAGATCCACCTGGTCTGCCCCGAGTTCGACGTGGTCGGACTGGCCGTGCCGGGCGTGCCCGGCATCGCGCACTTCGGCCACACCGGCAAGGTCGCCTGGGCGATCACCAACGCGATGGCCGACTACCAGGACCTCTACCGCGAACGCCTCCGGCGCACCGGCGACCGGACCGAGGCCCTCGGACCGGACGGCTGGCGGCCCGCGGCGACCCGCACCGAGACCATCGAAGTGGCGGGCGCCGACCCGGTCACGGTGCGGATCGTCGAGACCGAACGCGGCCCCGTCGTCGCCGGCGCGGACACCGAGGACGGCGAGGCGATCAGCCTGCGGTACCCACCCAGGGTCCGCGCGGACCTGGGCTTCGCCGCACTGCCCGCACTGCTGCGGGCGACCACCGTGGCCGACGTCGACCGGGCCTTCGACCACTGGGCGGAGCCCGTCAACGTGGTCCAGGCGGCCGACACCGAGGGCGGCATGCTGCACCGGGTCGCGGGCACGGTACCGCTGCGGCACCCGGACAACCGCCTTCGCGTGGTGGACGCCTGGCGGCCCGGCCACCAATGGCGTGGCTGGTACGGGCCGATGCCGCGCGAGGTGGTGACGGGCGTCGCGGTGATGGCGAACCAGCGCGGCATCGCCGAGCCGCTGGGCGTCGAGTTCGCCCCATCGCACCGGGCCGATCGGATCGGCGAGTTGCTCGGCCGGCACTCCGCCTGGACGGGTCCGGACATGGCGGCCGTCCACACCGACACCCACCTCGGTTCGGCCCGCCCGCTGCTCGACCCGCTGGCCGCGCTCCCCGGCCTGAGCCCGGAGGCCGCCCGCCTGCGGGACCGTCTCCTCGCCTGGGACCGGCGGATGGCGGCGGACAGCACCGACGCCACGTCATACGCACGCCTGCGCAGCGCGGTGGTCCGCAGACTGGCCGCCCATCCCGCGCTGTCCGCGCTGTCCGGCCCGGTGCCGTACCCGGAGGTCTTCCTACCCTGGCTGGCCCTCGTCCCGCGCGTGGCGTACGGCCTTCAGGCGCTGCTGGGCAGCGACCTGCTGCCCGAGTCCGACCGGGCCGAGCTCATCCGCGCGGCCGTCGAGGAGGTGGCCACCGCCGGGGAGCCGGACACCCCCTGGGGCATGCTCCACCGGCTCGCGCCCTGGCAGGCGCTGCCCGGCGGTCCACCTGAGGGCGCCTGGCCCGCCCTGGCCGGCGACCACGACTGCGTGCTCTCCACATCGAGCGTCCCCGGTGTCACCGACCTCAGTGCCCGAGGGCCCGCCGCCCGCTACGTGTGGGACCTGGCCCGCCGCGAGGACAGCCTCTGGGTGGTACCGCTCGGCGCCAGCGGCAGACCCCGAAGCGCCCACCACCACGACCAGTTGCCGCTCTGGCTGCGCGGCGACCTCGTCCCCGTGATCACCGACTTCACCCTGCTGACCGAGGAACGAACATGACTGACCCCCTGGCCCACCGTCGCACGGCCGTCCACGAGCGGACCGTCGAAGGCTTCGGCACCGTCCGCGTCCTCCCGCTCGACCCCGCGACCGACGCCGAGGTGGTCCACGGCTGGGTCACCCAGGAGCGGGCCCGGTTCTGGGGCATGCTCGACGCCGACCGGGCACGCGTCCAGGAGATCTACGAGTACGTGGACTCGCTGAGCACCCACCACGCGTACCTGATCCACCACGAGGACCGGCCCGCCGCACTGTTCCAGACCTACCAACCGGAGCACGACCCGGTCGGCGAGTGCTACCAGGTCCGGCCCGGCGACTTCGGCATCCACCTGATGATCGGCCCCGTGCTCGGCGACCCGGTGCCGGGCTGGACCGGCACCCTGCTCTCCGTCTTCCTCGGCCACGTGCTGGCGGACCCGGCCCGGCTGCGCCTGGTCGCCGAACCCGACGCCCGGAACGACCGGGCGATCGCACGGCTGATCCGGACCGGTTTCACCCCCGGGCCGGAGATCCAACTGCCGCACAAGCGCGCCCGCTTGCTCTTCCTCGACCGGGCCGACTTCACCGGCGCGGGCTGACCGACGGCCCGGGCCACCGGGTTCCACGACCGCCTACCAGTAGCGCGCCGCGCGCGGGCGCGTGGCGGACCGGGCATCCGCCGCGGCGGGGCTACCCGGTCACGGCCAGGGACTCCAGGGCTGACAACCGCCCCTCAGCGGCCGGCCGTGGCAGCACCCACCGCCGGCCGCAGAAACTCCAGGACCACCTCGGCGAACTCCTCGGGCATGGTGTTGTGCACCATGTGTCCGGCCTCCAGAGTGACGATCCGACAGTCCGGCAGCCGCCAGGCCAGTTCCGCGATCCGGTCCTGCGGCACATGGCTGCCGGACCCGCCGGCCACCACCAGGGTGGGCACCGTGATCTCCGGCATCCGCGTGAGCCACCCCGAGTCGGGGCTGTCCACCTGCCCCCTGATCGCCGGGACCACCGCCCAGTCGAAGACCGTTGGCTCCTCGGGCTTCGTCGGGGTGGACGGCTCACGCGGGAACGGTGGCGGTACGTCCTCCAGTACCAGCCGCCGGATCCGCTCCCCGTGTTCCTGGGCGAGCAGATAGGCCACCACCCCGCCCATCGAGTGCCCGACCAGATCCACCCGGTCGAGGCCCAGCTCGTCCAGGAACCCGAGCACGTCCTCCCGCATCAGCTCGAAGGAGTACTCCCCCGGCTGGTCACTGCACCCGTGCCCCCGCAGGTCCAGCGCATGGACCCGCCAGTCCCGCGCGAACGCGGGCACCACGCCCTCCCACCCCGAGGCCTCCTCTCCCAGCGCGTGCAGCAGCAACAACGCCGGTGCCCCCGCCGGCCCGGACACCTGGTAGGCCAGCCGGAGCCCGCCACTCACAACCACCTCGTGACGCTCAGTCATGTCGCCGCACCTAACCCGGTCTGCCCGTCGGCGGCCACCTGTCCGCATTCAGCCGTTCGCGTTCATCGACCGGCGTGCACGCCGTCGACGCCCACGGTTCGGTGCCACCCGTCAGTGTGCGCTCGCCGCGCCCGCCGGTGCTGCGCCCGCCGTGACCGACGGGGCGAAGGCTGGCAGTTGCTCCAGACTCTCCGCGACCGCCGCGAAGCCGTACTCGAGCATCTCGCGCTCGTACCGCTCGACGGCCGGCAGCAGCTCCGCCTCGCCCCGCTCGACCGCGGTGAGCGCGCGGCAGAGCCCTGCCGCGTCCCGGAACGCGGTGTTGGCGCCCATGCCGCCGCTCGGCGGCATGACGTGGATGGCGTCGCCGAGCAGGGTGACCCGGCGGGTGCCCCAGTGCGGCACCGGCTTCGCGCAACGGACCGTCAGCACGGAGCTGTTCACCACGTCCGACTGCCGTACCAGCTCCACCAGGTCGGGGTGCCAGTCGGCGATGCCGGCCAGCAGCAGGTCGCGGACCGCCGGCCAGTCGGCGGGCAGCGGCCTGATGTACTCGGGCAGGAACGCAGCCCAGCGCAGGTAGCTTCCGGTTTCCGGGAGTTCGACATCGGGGGCCAGTTCGGCGGCGACGAGGTGCGGCGGGCGGCGGAACTCCATCTTGCCGAGCAGCATCCGCACCTCGGGGCCGTGGACCACGGTGCCGAAGCCCGGGACCAGGCCGGCGAACCGCTCGGTCAGCGGCGTGCGGCCGAGCAGGCCGTTGCCGTCCAGGGTGACCACCTCGGCGTCGGGCAGGAGTTGCCGGCGCACGGGGGAGTTGCCGCCGTCCGCACCCACCAGCAGGTCGCCGGTGGCGCTGCTCCCGTCGGCGAACTCGGCCCGGACGGTGCCGTCGGTCAGCTCGGTGTAGCGGATCAGCCGCTTGCCGAACTCGATCCGGTCGGTGAGCCCGGCCAGCAGCAGATGCCGCAGGACGTGCCGGTCGGTGGCCGTGCCCCCGTGCAGCGCGCCGAGTTGGCGGATCTCGCGCAGCTGCTCGTCGACCACCCGCCGCTCACCCGAGAGCTCTCCGGTGCTGGCCTCCAGCAGCGGGTGCAAGCCCTGCGGCAGGCATTCGCGCAGCGCGGCCAGTCCCGGGCCGCCGATGCCGATCCGGAAGCCCTGGTACCGGGCCCGCACGCTCGCCTCGCGCTCGTAGATCCGCACGTCGATCCCGGCCTGCCGCAGCCCCTGCGCCAGGCACAGACCGCCGATTCCGGCGCCGATCACCAGAACCCGCATGTCGATCCCCCGAACTTGGACACCGTAACTTGAACACCGTTCACTTGGTCGCCGTTCAAGTTACTTGGCCGGTGTTCAAGTGGCAAGATGCTCCGGTAGCAGGAAGGGATACGAAAGGGGGACCCGATGCCGCTCCGGCAGGCCGATGTGCTGCAGGGCGCGATGGAACTGCTCGACGAGGACGGCCTCGACGAGTTGACCACCCGTCGCCTGGCCCAGCGGCTCGGCGTCCGCGCCGGTGCCCTGTACTGGCACTACCCGAGCAAGGCGGCACTGCTGGACGCGCTGGCTGACCGGATCATCGGCGAGATGCTCACACAGCCGCCCGCCAGTGGCCCGGGCGCCGCCCCCGTCGCCGAGCAGGACTGGCCCGACCGGCTCCGGGACCTGGCCACCCGGGCCCGCGCGACCATGCTCGCCCACCGCGACGGCGCCCGGCTCGTGGTCTCCTTCACCGCCCCGCCGCCCAACGCCCTCGCCTACTTCGGTTCCCTGGTCGACGCCCTGCGCTCGGCCGGTGCCGACGACTCGGCCGCCCACCTCGGCGCGGACGTGATCACCAGCTTCGTCAACGGCTACACCCTCGAGGAGCAGGCCCGCCAGGCTGCCCTGATCCCCCTGGACCAGCGCGACGCGACCTTCCGCCTGGAGCTGGACATCGTGATCGCGGGCATCCGCGCGCGGCTGCTGCGCGACTGAGCGGAACTCGCCGCCGGTCGGTCGCCATGCGGGTCGGCGCGGCCACGGACCCCGCTCGTTCGGACACGTGGCCGAAATTCCGGGTGAACGTGCCAGGCGCCCGGATCGGAACAGCTAGGAGGCCACGCAGATGGGCGCGGTGGTGCGTCCCGGCAACCGCCGGCTCCATCACCGGAGCCCCGGGCGGTGGTGATGTCGCAGGGCGGTCGCCGGTCGATCGCGGTGAACAGGGCTTGGAACGCTCCGGCATGACGGATGGTTGTGGAATCCCGTTGGGTCGCGTGCTGGCCGGAGACGCCCGAACCGCCGTCCATGACAGGCGCCGACCTTTGGGCCAAGCCGGGCATCAACCAGCCCGATGCGGTCGCGGCACCGCTGACCCACTCGGCGGTGTTCCCGACACTGGCATCGGATCGGCTTCCGTCCTTGCCCGAGGCGGTGCCCCCCGGGCGCGGCCCCACACCTCTCGCGCGTTCACTGCTTCAGGAGTTCAGCGAAGCGGTCCAGCGCACGATCGGTGCGGTGGCGGTCGCCGGTGGCCGTGAGATCGAACAGTAGACCCCGGACAACGGCCATGACCAACGTGGGCGTGACGGTGTCGTCAGGACCGGTGGAGACGTCGCGGAATGCGGCACCGAGAGTGTCGAACCAGTCCGTGATCGCCTCGCCCTGGTCGGGGTAGTTCTCGGGGTGGACCAGGCCGTCGGCGTGCACCTCGAAGAACAGCCGGACGAACGGCGCACGTTCGTCTGCGCTGATCCACGCCCAGATGCCACGCAGCCGCTCCTGCACGGAACCCGTCTTCGGCGGAAGGTGCTCGGCCAGGCGCACCGCACCTCGGCGGCGGGCCTCGGCGAGGACCGCCGCGACCAACTCCTGTTTGCTGCCGAAGTCGTAGAGCAGCATCCGTGGGCTGGTATCGAGGGCCTCGGCCAGTGGTCGCAGGCTCAGCCCGCCCAAGCCGTGTGCCAGCACGTAATCGGTCGCCCGCGCCAGCGTGCGCTCGCGACGGGCGGGATCTGCGGGTCGCCCCACGGTGGATCTCCTCTCAGCGACTCGGAAGTGAAACAGTATTAGCGAGTATATGGTACGACTGTTTCAACAACGAGGGGAGACCACCATGCACACCTTCGACCGAGTACTAGTCCTGGGTCCCGGGAGTCACGTTGGCACGGCCTGGATGGCCGGGCTGGCCTACGGTTTGCGCCGCGACGGCGTGGATCTGGGCGAGGCCGACCTGATCGTCGGGACGTCGGCCGGCGCGATCGTCGGCGCACTACTCGCCACTGGGCAGGACCCGGGGCGGCTCGCGACTTCGGCTCGCCCGGCCGCTCACCGGCTCGAGGCGGCCCCCGGGCGGATGGGCGCGGTGTTCGCCGTGCTCGGCGACCGCAGCCTGGAACCCGGGGAGGCCAGGCGTCGCGTCGGCCGCCTCGCACTCGAAGGCATCGACCCCCAGGCCGAGGAGGCGCTGATCGCGGGGCGCGCTGCCTTGATCGGTGCGGACGCGTGGCCGGAGCGACGACTGCTGATCACCGCCGTTTGCGCAACCACCGGTGAGCCCGTGGTGTGGGACCGCGACAGCGGCGTGCCGTTGGTGCCCGCGGTGGCGGCGAGCAGCACCTTCCCCGGGGCCGCGCCGCCGGTTGTCATCGACGGTCGGCGGTACATGGACGGTGCGCTGCGGGCGGGCACCAACGCCGATCTCGCGGCCGGAGCCCGCACGCTGGTCGTGGTCGAGCCGATGGCCCACCTGTTTCCCCGCGAGCCGCTCAACCAGCAGTTGGCGGCAGTGGGGGCGGACGCCGTGGTGACCATCGGCCCCGACCCGGCCTCGGTGCGCGCTTTCGGCTCGGACCCGGGCGACCTGGCAGCCTGGGAACCGGCCTACCGGGCGGGTCTTCGCCAGGCCGGCGACGTCGGCGCGCAGCTCCGCTCCGCGTGGAGGACAGAAGCAGACGCGGGCTGACCGCCGATCAGGTCAGGCCGACCGCTCGGGCAGCCCAGCGCCGAATTGACCCCGAGGCGGTTCGGCCAGCCATGCTGGAAGTACAGGCACAGGTCTCCCCGGTGATCACAGAGCGTCGCAACTCCATGATCGCCAAGACCTGTGCCTGCGCTGCTACTGGGGTGCCATCGCCGCGCCCATCTGCGCCACCTCCAAGTAGCCCCACTACGACGAAGCACCCCGGCGGGTCGGCCGGGCGGCACGGCGACGGAGGCGCCCGGCGCACCCTGCCGCTCGCGCAGCTCCCAGCCCAAAAAGCCGTCCGCAGTGCGGGGCGGAACTCGCCTCGCACTGCGGACGATCGGCCGCTGCGGACAGCCGGCGGTCGGCCAGGTGGCCGGCTAGCGGGGTGGATCTGGTCTCCGCCGACAGCTGGTCACACCGGAGGCTCGCTCCAGCAGCTCACACCGGTTGCTCACACCGAGCCGGCCGGCACCTCCTCCGCCACCGGCTCACTGTCCAGCCACGCCTGCGGCCGTCGGCCGTCGCCCCGCCCGGGCAGGATCAGCAGCACCAGCACCGCACCGGCCGCCATCACGATCCCGCCGATCAGGCTGGTGTGGGCGACGGCGTCCGCGAAGGAGCGGTGGGCGGCGGCGACCAGTTGCGCGGCCGCCTGCGGTCCGCCGGCCGGGTCGGCGGCGACCCGCTGGGCGACCGCGAGGGCGCCGCCGACCGAGTCCTGGGCGAGGTGCAGCGCGGCGGGCGGCAGGTGGTCGCCGGCCGCGGCAGTGAGATTGTGGCGGTAGGACGTGGCGAGGATCGAGCCGAGCACGGCGATGCCGAGCGACCCGCCGAGTTCGAGGGCGGTGTCATTGAGGCCGCCGCCGACACCGAGTTCACTCTCCGGGAACAGGCCCATGATGGTGTCCGTGCAGGGGGCGACGCTGAGGCCGATAGCGAAGCCGAGCAGCAGGAACGGGGCCAGGAAGTCGGCGTAGGTCGAACCGGCGTCGATCCGGGTGAGCAGCAGCACGCCGGCCGTGCCGATCGCCATGCCCGCCACCACCATCGGCTTCATCCCGAGCCGGGGCGTGGCCACACCTGTCAGCGCGGCGCCGGCGAAGACCGCGCCGGCCAGCGGCAGCAGCCGCACCCCGGTGGCGAGCGGGGCGTAGCCGAGCACGAACTGCAAGTGCTGGGTGGCGTAGTAGAGGGCGCCGAAGGTGCCGAGGAAGAACATCAGCACGGCGAGCATCGAGCCGCTGAACGCGCGGAGGCGGAACATCCGCACGTTCACCAGCGGCTGCGGGTGCCGCAGCTCCCAAAGGACGAATGCCACCAGGCCGGTCCCGGCCACCGCGGCCGCGGTGACCGGTCCGGCACCCCAGCCGAAGTGCGGCCCTTCGATGATCGCGTAGACCAGCGAACCGACGGTGGCGATCGACAGCACTCCGCCGACCAGGTCGAGCCGGCCCTGCCGCTCGGCACGGGACGGCGGCACCAGGAAGAGCGCGGCGACCAGGGCGACGGCCGCGATCGGGATGTTGATCAGGAAGGTGGCGCCCCAGGCGTGGTCCTCCAGCAGCCAGCCGGCCACCAGCGGGCCGACCGCGACCGCGAGTCCGGAGGTGGCGGTCCAGGCCGTGATCGCACGGGCCCGCTCGACCCGCGGGAAGGTCGCGACCAGCAATGAAAGGGTCGCGGGCATGATGGTGGCCGCGCCGACGCCCATGACCGCACGGGCGGCGATCACCGCGCCCGCGCTGTGTGCCGCGGCGCCCAGCACCGCGCCCCCGGCGAACACGGCCAGCCCGGCCAGTAGCCCGCCCCGTCGGCTGTAGCGGTCGCCGACTGCGCCGAGCAACAGCATCAACGCGGCGTACGGGACCGTGTAGCCGTCGATCACCCACTGCAGCTGACTGCTGTCCAGGCCCAGGTCACGGGTCATGTCGGGGGCGGCGACGATCAGTGAGGTGTTGGCCATCACCACGATCAGCAGGCTGAGGCAGAGCACCAGCAGGGCCCACCAGCGGCGTGGATAGGGGCCGTTCATCCGGTCGACGGGTGTGGAGGCGAGGACGGGCATGGGTCGCTCCTTCGGGAGAGCGCGAGCACTGGTGGCGAGGACACGGACGGGAAGGGCACGGGCAGAGAAGCGGCGCCGGACGGGCCGAGCACGGGTCGGGGCGGGTACCTGCCGTGGCAGGCCCCGACCCGAGTTACTTGCTCACTCATGTGCAGGTTAGCTACTTGCACATTGGCGTGCAAATACTGCTCCGGCCTCCGGCTCGCGATCGCATAGGCTGACTCCGCCCCACCCCACCGCATTTCCTGAGAGGTCCCTGGCATGGCGGATCCCGCCGACGGCACTCCCCAGCGGAGCCACGCCCGCTCCAACCGGGCCCGCATCCTCGAGGTCGCGCGGCGCGAACTCGGCGCCCGGCCCGATGCCACGCTGGACGAGATCGCCCGCGCGGCAGGGGTGGTCCGCCGCACCGTCTACGGCCACTTCCCCGGCCGCGCCGCACTGCTCGACGCGCTCGCCGAGGAGGCGGCGACAGCCCTGCGGGAGGTGCTGACCACCGCCGGAGGTCCCGCACCGGGCCCCGAGGAGGCGTTCGCCCGGTTCCTGCTGGCGCTCTGGCCGATCGGCGACCGCTACCGGATGCTGCTCTCGCTCGCCCGCCGCGACCTGGGCGAGGAGCGCGTCGCCGAACTGCTCGCCCCCACCTCCGCTTACTGCACCGCCATCCTGGCGCAGGGTCAGGAGAGCGGGGCCTTCCACCGCCAGCTGCCCGCACCGGTCCTCTCCAATGCCCTCCAGGGCCTGACCTTCTCGCTACTGGAGAGCGTCAACCTCGGCGAATGGCAGGACGACGGGACCAGGGCCACCACCGCCACCCTGATCGCGGCGGGTGTCAGCCCCGACCGTGCCGCCACCGTGGTACGCGAGCTGAACTGTCCCGGCACATAGGGACGTTCGCCCCGTCGGACGGTCCGTCGAGGCGGATGCGAGGCAGCCGGAGGCGGCGCTCCACCGCGCCGCGCACCCGGAGCACCGCCGCTTCGAACCCCGGGCAGGCGCACCCCTGACGCCGCTCCGGCACGGACCCCCGAGCACAGCGGAGGGAGTTCATCCCGATGCAGCATCCCGCCGATCCCCCACAGCCGGGCATGTCAGCCGCGATCCATCCGCTTGAGTGACTTCTCGTCATCCACTCCGACTCCCTGCTGTAACAGCCTCCTGACTCACCGTCTGACGATCACAACTCCCGCCCACCGCCTTCGCAGAATGTTTCTGCCACGTTACGCCGCGGGACTTCATCAGCCTCCTACCTGTCGGTAATATCCGCCCGGGCCGACCCTGCTCGGCCATTCGTTCGAGTGGACCCGGGTGTGCCTCCTGGTACTGCCGGGCCGTCAGGAGGGGTTTCGATGCCTGCAATGACCAGACGGGCCTTCGTCGGCGGGGTCTCCGCCACCGCCGCCGGGGCCGCACTGTCCCTGGCTGGTGGGACGTTCGCCTCGGCGGCCGCGCGCGACCGCGCGCTGGCGGCGACGGCGGCCCGCGCCGTCCGGGTCGAGGGCACGACGCTCGAACAGGCCGCCGCCCCCACCGGGGGCTCCGGCTACCAGCGCCTGGCCGCCGGCCCGGGCTGGCCGCTGGTGGTCCGCGGCGAGCTCGCCGGCCCCCAGGCCGGGCGCGACGACCGGCGCACCGCACTCACCGGGTTCGTCCAGTTCACCGACCTGCACCTGATGGACACCGAGTCGCCGTTCCGGTTCGAGTACCTGGCCCGGTGGAACGGCAGCGCCCACCGCCCGCAGGAGACGCTGACCGTCCGCGGCGCCTCCTCGCTGGTCGAGCGGGTCAACTCGCTGTCCGCCGGCCCGTACACGGGCAAGCCGCTCGACCTGGTGATGACCACCGGTGACAACACCGACAACCACGAGCAGATCGAGCTCGACTGGTACCTGAAGGTCCTGAGCGGCGGCCGGATCACCCCCAACTCCGGTGACCCGACGCGCTACGAGGGCGTGCAGAACTCGGGCAGCTCCGCGTACTGGAACCCCGAGATCTCCTTCCTCGACGACTACAAGGCCAAGGGCTTCCCGCAGGTCCCGGGCTTCCTCGGCGCCGCCGGGCGTCCGTTCGACGCGCCGGGGCTCAACGTCCCGTGGTACAGCACGGTCGGCAACCACGACGACAGCCTCGAAGGCACCCTGCCCGACCTCGGCCTGCTCGACGCGCTGTACACCGGCAGGCACAAGCTCGAGGGCTGCGACGACGCGGACGCGGCGAAGATCATGGAGGCGCTGCGGCGCGACCCGGCCGGTGCGGCTGTGCTGCTCGGCCACCTGTTCGCCGACGGCAACTTCGTCCGTGAGATCACCCCGGACGAGCGCCGCCGCCCGTTCAACCTCAAGGAGTTCGCCAAGGCCCACCTGGACCCCGCCGTCACCGGCCCCGGCCCGCACGGCCACGGCTTCACGGCGGACGCGGTCGCCAGCGGCAAGCTCTACTACACCTTCCGCATCGCCGACGGCGTCCTGGGCATCAGCCTGGACACCACCAACCAGGCCGGTTTCGCGGACGGTTCGATCGGCACCGCCCAACTGCGCTGGCTGGAGCAGACCCTGCAGGCGCACAGCGGCCACTGGTACGACACCGACGGGCACACCGTGCGCGGCGGCCAGGGCAACGACCTGATCGTCATCTTCAGCCACCACACCAGCACCACCATGGGCAACCTGGTCCTGGACCCGCGCAACATCTTCGAGAAGCGCCACGACGGCAACGAGCTGGTCGCGCTGCTCCAGCGCTACCCGAACGTGGTCGCCTGGGTGAACGGCCACACCCACGAGAACCGGATCACGCCGCACGGCCACGCGGTCCCCGAGCGCGCCTTCTGGGAGATCAACACCGCCTCGCACGTCGACTTCCCCCAGCACGCCCGCATCATCGAGATCGCCGACAACCGCGACGGCACCATCTCGCTCTTCACCACGCTGATCGAGTCCGCCGCCCCGTACGCGACCGACTTCAACGACACCTCGGACGCGGGCCTCGCCGCCCTCTACCGCGAGCTCTCGTTCAACGACCTCTACGGGCACCCCACCGCGAAGCTCGGCGACCCGGTCGACCACAACACCGAGCTGCTGCTCACCAAGCCGAACGCCTGACCCGCGTAGCGCGCCATGCGCACGCCGCCGGTCCGGGCTCCGCACTCCCGGACCGGCGGCGGCGCGGCCGATGGGTGACACGGCAGGTCCGGCGGCGCGGGCTGCGACGCCGGGGTGCGCCCGGCGGCACTCAGCGGGTCGGCTTGTGGAGCCGGCGGTAGGTGGGCCGGTGCGCGCCCTTGCCCGAGGTGAGCTGGCGAACCAGCTGGTGAAGGGAGACCAGCGCGGTGATCGGGGGCAGTCCCGCGACGATCACGTCGGGGAGCGTCGGCGCGACGTCGGCGACGCACAGCCCGGTCGCCACGCTGGAGAACACCACCACCACGACCCAGGAGTGCACCGGCCGGCGCCCGTCCAGGGCGGCGCGCAGGACCGACAGGCAGCCCACGATCCACGGGCCGTAGACGATGAGCGGCCACAGCTGGGACAGCCCGTGCGGCACCCGGGACTCCGCCAGGTCCTGCAGCGGGTGGTAGGAGAGCGCCCAGCCCAGCAGGCACATGGCGGTGACCGTCACGGCGGTGAGCACCCCGAACAGCGAGCTCAGGATCTGCGACCAGGTCGCCGCGGGCGGGTGGTCCCGACGGCGGTGCCGCGGCACCGGTGCGACGGCGGACTCGGCGACGACCGTCCCGAACTCGTCGGCGGGGACCCGGGGATGGGGGACGAACAGGCCCTCGGGATCCCAGCTGCCCATCGCCTCGACGGTCGGGTACGGAGCCCCCGCACCACCGGCGGCGACCCCGCCGTACCAGCCGCCCTGCTCGTACGCGTCGGCCACCGGGTGGTCCTCCGGGCCGCAGTACACGGTGGCCCCGTAGGACGGGAAGAACTCGCCCATCGGGTCATACATGACGGCGGGCCATGCCGGTGTCGGCGCCGCAGCGCGCGGCGAAGTCCTCCTCGATCCGGCGGATCGTCCGGACGAAGTCGGCCAGCAGGCGGGAGCAGTGCTGCAGGACGACCCGCTCGCCGTTGCACGACAGGTAGCCGGTCCGTACGTCGCCCGCGAAATTCCTCCGGTCGGGGACGAAGAGCCACTTTCCGAGACTGGTCACCGGATCGTGTTGCGGGAGTGGTACGGCCATTGGCCGGCGCATTGAACTCATGCCCCGTCAACGAACGTCGACCCGCCGCGCATGTGCGACAGACGGGCGTCCTTCCATATTCAGCATTCCCGATGCTCGGCGAAATTACCCGAAGCGGCGAGGCCGGCGGGATTCGGCAGTCCACTGGCGTTCCCAGGGCACGGGGTCGGCGCGGCGGGCGCCTGGCCGGAGTGCGGGAACCACCCCTCCGAGCCGATCGGCTGCTCTGTCGGATCAAGGAAACCACCCATCCGGCCCCCAGCCCGACCCCCGTCCGATCCGTACTAATTTCTCGCCATGCTCTGCGATTTTCCCCAGTGGCGCGGGGGGTGGCGCAAGCCGCGCCACGGTGGCGCTGCTCACTGAAATTCCCCAGAGGTGCGCCATGGACGGACCGCCGCTTTCCCTTATTTGATCTTTCCGGCATCGTGTAGCATTTGCCGCCGCGTGGGGTTCGTGACCATTTGCGCACCCGCACGTGAACTGTGTCTGGGGCGTGAGGGGAGCCGATGCTCACCAGGGAGGAATACTCGGATGCACAGGAACTGCGTCGTCAGGGGTGGTCCATCTCGGCGATCGCCAGACAGTTGGGGCGCGACCGCAAGACGGTGAGGGCCTACCTCGACGGGGACCGGATCGCGGGGGTCCGCAGCCCTGTCCAGGACGAGTTCTCCCGGTTCTTGCCGTACTCCCGGCAGCGCCTGACGGACGATCCGCACCTGCCGGCGTCCGTCCTGTTCGGCGAGGTGGTCGCGCTCGGCTACCCGGGCGGCTACTCCACCTTCACCCGCGCGCTGCGAAGACGCGAGGTCCGGCCGCCGTGCGGGCTCTGCCGCCGCGACCGGCAGCAGGGCGACGGCGCCTGGCCGCCGGCGGACGAGGAAATCCGCTTCGAGTGGCTCAGGCTGCCCGACCCGCCCGCGGGATGGGACTGCGGAGGCCACGCGTTGCTGCTGACGGGCTCGCTGACCCGCCAGGGCCGCTGGCGCGGGGTGCTGGCGGAGAGCACGGACCTCCCCGAACTGGTCGAGGCCATGGACCAGGTGATGAGACGTCTGGGCGGTACCGCGGGACGCTGGCGGTTCGACCGGACGCCGACCGTGTGCTGCCCGACCACCGGCCGCCCGACGCAGGCGTTCGCGGAGGTGGCCAGGTACTACGGCGTCGCGGTCGAGTTCCCACCGCCCGGCCGGGCCGACCGGGCGGACGGGACGGGGAGCCCCCATCACCAGGCCGTCCGGCGCTGGTGGCGCGGAGTACCGGACGGGACCGGCCTCTGGGACGCGCAGGACGGTCTCGACCGGCTGGCCCGCCGGATGGACGCCCGCCGCAGACCGGTCGACGAGGAGGGCGCGCCACCGGATGCCCGGGAACTGCTGGATCTGCCGGACACCCCCTTCCCCGCTCGGCTCCGAACCCGCAGAACCGTCACTTCTCAGGGACGGGTCTCCTTCCGGGGCAACTGGTATCCCGTCCCCGCCGACCTGTCGGGCGCCGTGGTGCAGGTCTGCCGCCGCCTTGACGAACCGTTCCTGTCGATCACCACCGGGGGCGGAGCGGTGATCGCCCGCCACCCGCTCGCGCCCCAGGGAGCGGGGCTGACCCTGACCGGCAGCGGAGGGGCCATCGTGCTGGAGCGCCCCGCCCGCACGGGCCGTACCTCCCACCCCGACATCCCGCCCTGCCAGCGGGAGACCGGCGCCCGTCCGCTGTCCCGGGAGGCACTGGCCGAAGCCGCCGCCCTGCGCGAGCCCCGCCCGGCGCCGGCGGCCGGCAGGGATGAGCCGGACCACCCGGCCGTGGCACGGCCCGTCGGCGACACCGCTCCTAGACTGGACGAAGGGGTGCCGAGGCTTGCGAGGAGTACGCCATGCGTCGCCGCCACAGTTACCACCGGGACGAGTACGGGCACTCGGTGACCGTGAACGTCCGCTCCGGGCGGCTCACCGAGACCGAACTGCTCGTGGACGGCAAGGAGGTCGGATTCCTGCGCGAGCGCGGCACCGGCCGGCTGCCCCGGCTGCTCTCCGGCGAACTGCCCGGCTTCCCCGCCCGGCCGTTCACCGTCCGGCTGGAACGCCCGAAACGGGGCGCGCGCGAGACGGCCTGCGTCCTGGAGCTCGATGGCCGGGACCTGCCGATGCCCGACCTGGTCGCCCACCCGGCGCCGAGCCGCTTCCTGTCGTGAGACGCACGGCCGGCCGGCCTCCCGGCGGCCGAGCGCGAGCGGGCGGCCCGGCGCAACGAGTGCACCCGGTTCACCGACCGCACGATCAGCGACGCCGCCGCCCCGGTCGCCGAGCTGACCCCGGTCGCCGCACAGGGGTACGCGGTGGACGACACCGAGCACGAGACCTTCCTGCGTCGCCGCGCCGGTGCGCGACGCCGGCGGCGGCGTGGTGGCCCGGTCCTCCCTCTCGGGTACCCGATGTGGTGCTCGACCGCGCCCGGCCCGGGTCCTGCTGCCCGGGCTGCACCGGACCGCCCTGGAGGTCTCGGCCGGCTGCGGCCACCACGGCGCGAACGGCCCGGCCGACGGCGGTGCTTGAGAACGACTGCGACGTTCCGGGCCCACGGCGGCGCTTGAGGCCGAGGCCGGCGCGCGGGCGGTACGGGCGCGCTCTCACCGGGCGCCGCTTGCCGGGCTAAGCGCCCGTCTCTGCCTACCCTGGTCCGTGACGACCTGACCTACCGTCACCGCCGAGGAGAGCAGCCGATGGGCACCAGCGCACAGGCACGCGAAGTCTTGCAGACCGTCCGCCGGGAGCTCGCGCCGGACGAGCGGCAGAACCGGCTGCTCCCGCTGATCGCCGAAGGACGGGCCCCGGTCGCCGTCCTGGCCGAACTCGCCGCGCAGCAGCACCGGATCATCACGAGTGACCGCCGCAGCCTGCTGGTGCTGGCCGCACGCTGCGCCGACGGCCCGCTGGGCACCTGGTTCGCCGAGGTCGCCGCAGGTGAGAGCCAGGCGCTGCGGGCGCTCGGCCCGTTCTCCAGGCGTTGCGGCCTGACGCCCAACGGCACGGCCGCCCGCGAGCCGCTCCCCGGCTGCCAGGCCTATCCCGCCTTCCTCGCCTGGCTCGCCCTCAACGGCGAGCCGGCCGGCACCGTACTCGCGCTCGCCGCCAACTTCGCCGCCTGGGGCGGCTACTGCGCCACCGTCGCTCAGGCACTGCGCGACCACTACGACTTCCCCGACGAGGCCTGCGCGTTCTTCGACTTCTTCGCCGAGCCCGCGCCCGAGCTGGAGGAACTCACCGTCGAGGTCCTCGCCGCGGTCGGCCTGGACACCGAACGGATCGACGGCGGCCGCCGCTTGGGACGCCAACTCCAGGCGTACGAGCAGATGTTCTGGAACTCCCTCGCCGACGCCCACCCGGTCGACTGACCGGCCCCGGCGCAGCCGCACCCACGACCCTCCCGCCGCCCGACCGGCAAACCGTCGATGGGATCCGGCACTTGGCCCGACGCCCGTACCGTCACCGCCCAGCTCCCCCGGGTGCGTCCACCCGCCTGCGCACCGCCTCGACCGCCCGGGCAGCCGGGCGGTGCCGGGCCGAACGCTGCTCTGGAGGCCCTGTCAGCGGGGCAGCGGCGGGCGGCCGCCGAGGACCTCGACTGCGGCGGCGCCGGTGCGGCAGCCCGCCTCCGTGGCCTCGACCAGGTCGGCGCCCGCGAGGCGGGCGGCGAGGAAGCCACCGGTGAAGGCGTCGCCCGCGCCGGTGCTGTCCACCGCCCGGGCGGCGACGCCGGGCACCCGGGCCAGCAGGGTGCCCTCGCGGGCGGCCAGCGCGCCGGCGGCGCCGAGTGTGACCACCGCCTCGCCGTGGCGTGCGCTCAGCCGCTCGGCGGCGGCCACCTGGTCCGGCGTCCCGGCGAGCAGCCGGGCCTCCGCGAGGTTGGGCAGGATCAGTCCGACACCGTCGACGGCGGCCAGGAAGACGAGCAGGCCGAGCCGTTCGATGAAACCCGTGGACGCCGGGTCGACACTCACCGGTATGCCCGCCTCACGGGCGGCCGCATGGACGGTGGCCGCCAACTGCCGCCCGCGTTCGGTGAAGTAGAGATAGCCGGAGAGGTGGACGTGGGCGGCACCGTCCAGCAGCGCGGCATCCCAGTCGCAGCGGCCGAGCCGGACGGCGGCACCGCTGTCGGTGACCAGGGTGCGTTCGGCGGCGGCGTCCACCAGCGAGATCACCACCGCCGTCGCGGCCTCGCGGTCCACCACCAGGTGCGCGCCCACCCCGGCGACGCGCAGCTCGTCCCGGTGCCAGTCGGCCGAGTTGGCGCCGACCCGGGCCAGCAGCCGCACCTCGGTACCCGAACTGGCGGCCCAGGCTGCCGTGTTGGCGCCGGAGCCACCGGGCCGGAAGGCGATCCGGGCAGCGGTGTCGGTGTCCGGGGCGAGTGCGTTCGCATGCAGGGCGACGATGTCGGTGACCACGTCCCCGATCACCAGCAGGGCACCGCCCAAGGCCTGCCCGCTCATCGCGCGGCCCCCTGCCCGGCCCAGTGGACGGCGATCTCCGCGCCGAGCCGGACGTTGCCCCGCACCGCCGCGACGTTGGCCTCCAGCGAGGCGCCGCCGGTGTGCTCGACCAGATAGGAGAGCAGGAACGGTGTGATGGCCTGGCCGCTGATCCCCGCCCGGTCGGCCGCCGCCAGCCCCTCGGCCAGGACCCGGTCGTGCAGGACCGGGTCGAGCTGCTCCGCGGCCGGCACCGGATTGGCCACGATCACCGCCGAGTCGAGTCCGCCCAGCGCGTCCTGGGCCGACATCACGGCCGCCACCTCGGCGGGCTCGCTCACCGTCCAGTCCACCGGCCGACCCGAACTGGTCAGGTAGAAGCCGGGGAACTCGGCCGTGCGGTAGCCGAGTACCGAGATCCCGAGCGTCTCCAGCCGTTCCAGGGTGGCGGGTACGTCCAGCACGGACTTCACGCCGGCGCAGACCACGGTGATCCGGGTGCGGGCCAGCAGGGCGAGGTCGGCGGACTCGTCCTGGGTGACGGTCCACTGGCGGTGCACACCGCCGAGCCCCCCGGTGGCGAAGACCCGGATCCCCGCGCGGGCGGCCAGGAACGCCGTCGCCGAGACCGTGGTGGCCCCGCTCGCTCCGCTCGCGAGCGCCGGGGCGAGGTCGCGGAAGCCCAGTTTGCGCAGCGACCGGTCGCTGGCGACCCGCTCCAGGCCGTCCTTCGCCAGCCCGATCCGCGGCACCCCGTCCAGCACCGCGACGGTCGCGGGCACCGCACCGGCCGCCCGGACCGACTGCTCCAACTCGATTGCCACGTGCAGGTTACGGGGCCTGGGCAGACCGTGGGCGATGATCGTGGACTCCAGCGCAACCACGGGCGCGGCGCGCTCAAGGGCCTCCCGCACCTCGTCGGAGACCCGGACCGCAGGCAGCGAAGATTCCGTCATCTCCGAATCCTGGCGTTCGTTCGGCCGGTTCAAACCCGCCCGGAACCATCGGACTCCTGACTGAAGGCTCGAGAAGTCCGTCCGCGACGGTCGAACCCCGCAGAGGCCCGGCGAGCGCTCGGAGGTCGCCCCGGCCCGCGGCGCTCCGAATCGCCCCCGTCCACGGGATCACCCGAGCGCGCGCAGTAAGGTGTCGAATGTGCCCGAAGAGCCTTCCGCCACCGAGGTGTTCCGCGAAGTCACCGCCGTAGGGCCGTACTTCGCGGTCGAGGCCGCGGTCGGGCCCGGCCGGCCAACCGGTTTCAGGCCGCTCGGCGAGTTGTACGACGGCGGCCCGGAGGGCTTTCTGGCCGAGCGGATCGCGACCGTCTCCGCACGGCTGGGCACCGCGGAGTCCCGGGTCGCCGCCTCGATCAGCCAGCTCGGCCTCGCCGCCCGGCTCTGGTCGGTCACTCTCGGTGCGGCCGTGCTCACCGGAACGGTGCCGGACCTGGCCCCCGACCGTGCTTACTGGCACCACCCGCCACACGGCATGCTCGAACTCCGCCTGCCCGCCCCCGTCCGCACGGCGGACCTCGCCGGCGCCCTCCGGGACGGCGTCGTCACCGGGGCTCTCGCCCCGCTCGCCACCGCCGTCCGTGCGGCGACCCCGACCCCCGTCTCGGAGCGCCTGCTGCGGGGCAACGCCGCATCGGCCCTGGTCGGCGCGGTACGCCAGCTCGCCGCGCACCGCCCGGACGCGGGTCGTACCGCCTGGTCACTCGCCGGTGAGCTGCTCGGCCACGCCCCGCTGGCCGGCACGGGCACGCTGCACCAGACCTCGTTCCGCCGCTCCACCTGCTGTCTGTACTACCGCCTGCCGAACGGCGGCCTGTGCGGCGACTGCGTCTTCCGCACGCCGCCCGCACGCCCTTGACGTACGCCGCCGACGCACGGGGCACCCATAACCCGTCGGTAACCTCTTGTCACGCTCAATTACGTAAAGCTTCCGTGGTTACCAGGGCAACAATTTGTGCCTAAAGCTTCCGTTGGTCCGTTTTAGTAGCTACGTTTCGACCCAACGCGTGGAACCTGTCCCCCCTCTGTCATCGCAGACCGAGAGCCCGCGCGTTGGGAAGGCAGTCACACCTGATGAGCATGGAAACCACCAAGGTGCCTCAGCAGACAGGCGAACCAGGCCAGGGCCCGGCGACCCCGGGCGGCCACGGCGGAGGCCACGGTCACCTTCAGGCAGGCCTGAAGAACCGGCACCTCTCGATGATCGCGATCGGCGGTGTGATCGGCGCCGGGCTCTTCGTCGGCTCGGGCGCCGGTATCGCGTCCACCGGCCCCGGCATCCTCCTCTCCTACACGCTGGCCGGCGCCCTGGTCGTCATGGTCATGCGGATGCTCGGCGAGATGTCCGCCGCGGACCCGCAGAGCGGCTCGTTCTCCGCCTACGCGGACCGGGCGCTCGGCCGGTGGGCCGGGTTCTCGATCGGCTGGCTGTACTGGTTCTTCTGGGTCGTGGTGCTGGCCGTGGAGGCCACCGCGGGTGCCAAGATCCTCAACGGCTGGATGCCGGGGGTGCCCCAATGGGCGTTCGCACTGATAGTGATGACCGTGCTCACCGCGACCAACCTCTTCTCGGTCTCCTCCTACGGCGAGTTCGAGTTCTGGTTCGCGGGCATCAAGGTGGTCGCGATCATGGCCTTCATCGTGATCGGCGCCCTGGCGATCCTGGGCGTGCTGCCGGGGACGCACTCCCCGGGCATGACCAACCTGACCGGTAACGGAGGCTTCCTGCCGCACGGCATCGGCGCCGTCTTCACCGGCATGCTCACCGTCGTCTTCGCCTTCATGGGCAGCGAGATCGTCACCCTCGCCGCGGGCGAGACCGCCGACCCGAAGACCGCCGTCCGCAAGGCCACCAACAGCGTGATCTGGCGTATCGGCGTCTTCTACCTGGGCTCGATCGCCATCGTGGTGACCCTGCTCCCGTGGAACTCCGCCGCCGTCAAGGGCAGCCCCTACGTCGCCGTCCTCGACCACGTCGGCATCCCGGGCGCCGGCCGGGCGATGGACGTCATCGTCCTGACCGCCGTGCTCTCCTGCCTCAACTCGGGCGTGTACACCGCCTCGCGGATGGCCTTCTCGCTCAGCCAGCGCGGTGACGCCCCGCGTGCCTTCGCCAAGGTCACCGACCGTGGCGTGCCGCGCACCGCGATCCTGGTCTCGACCGTCTTCGGCTTCCTCGCGGTGTTCTTCAACTACATGTGGCCGGCCACCGTCTTCCAGTTCCTGCTGAACTCCTCCGGTGCGGTGGCGCTCTTCGTCTGGCTGGCGATCGCCGTCTCCCAGCTGCGGATGCGCCGGATCCTGGAGCGTGAGGAGCCCGAGAAGCTGTCCGTCCGGATGTGGCTCTTCCCGTACCTGACCTGGGCCACCATCGGGATGATCACCTTCGTCATGGTCTACATGTGCACCGACCCCGACGGCCTCACCCAGATGATCCTCTCGCTGGTCGCCGCCGCCGTGGTGCTCGCCGCCTCGTTCGTGGTCGGCCGCCGCCGCAAGGCCGCCGCCGTGGAGGCGCCGGCCCAGGCCTGATCCCCTCACCCCCCACAGCTTCGCCCGCTGCCGCCGAGTGCGGCGGCCACGATCGACTCGAGTCGCCGGTGATGAGCACCGTGCCAGTAGACGTGGCCGCAGTCCCGGCAGCGGGCGAAGCTGTCGTATGTCCGCCTGGTACCCGGGCGCAGCGCCGACGCCACCTCGGCCTTGGCCGCCGGTTCCAGCAGCCCGTTGCAGGCGGTGCAGCGGGTCCACGGCGCGGCCCGCGGCGCGAACCGGTCCAGGACGTCCACCAGCTGGGCCTCCACCCCGGCGCCCCGGACGTAGCCGCCGAACCAGAGCGCCCGGCGGCGCAGCAGTCCCCGGTCCTGGGTGAGCAGGATCCGCCGTTCCGCGTTCGCCCGGCGGACCAGCTCGTCGTCGTCCAGGTCGTTGCGGTAGGCGGTGTCCACGCCGAGCAGGCGCAGGCGCCGGGCGAGCGCGCCGAGATGGACGTCCAGCAGGAAGCCGGCCGGCCCGCCCGGCACCGGTTGCGGTCTGCCGACCGCCGCCACCCGGATCACCTCGCCACCGCTCGGCCGGTACCCCGGAGGCACCGGCCGGCCCGCCGTCTCCAGCGAACCGACCTCGGTCAGCGGGACCCCGAGCGACTCCACCAGGTGCCCGAGCGAGGCGGTTCCGTCGTGCGCCACCCGGACCGGGTCGCAGCGGTTGCCGCTGCGCAGGAACAGCCACAGCTCGGGGGCGAAGCGCAGCGAGACCACCGGCGTCGGCGACTCGGTCACGGGACCAGTCCAGCACACCGGGCCGCCCGCCGGTCAGCGGGTCACGGCTTGCGGGCCGCACCCGCCCAGTAGTACGCGGCCTGCGGGTCGGCGGGCGGCTCGCCGTCCGGGCGCCGGGCCAGCACCGGGGCCACATCCGCCTCCACCGGTTCCACCGGTTCCCAGCCGGCGAAGTACTCCTCGATCTCGGCCCGGGCGCGCGGGACCAGCGTCACATGGCCGTCCTCGGCCATGCCCGCGACGGCCTTCACGACCTCGGCGGCCGTCAGCCCTCGGCGGCCGCCGGACCCGCCGCGGTCGGCAGGTGCTCCGCGAACCACTCCGCGGCCAGGTCGGCGGCGGCGGCCAAAGTGCCCGGTTCCTCGAAGAGATGGGTGGCGCCGGGCACCACGGAAAGCCGGTTCTCGCAGCGCAGTTGGAGCTGCGCCTCGCGGTTCAGCTCCAGTACCAGCTGGTCGTCACCGCCGACGATGAGCAGTGTGGGAGCCGTCACCTCGGGCAGCCGCCCGCCGGCCAGATCGGGGCGACCGCCCCGGGAGACCACTGCGCCGACCGACGTCCCGGACTCGGCGGCGGCGACCAGCGCGGCGGCCGCGCCCGTACTCGCCCCGAAGTACCCGACCGGCCGCCCCTCGGCCCCGGGCTGCGCGCGCAGCCAGCGGGTGGCCTCGGTCAGGCGCTCGGCCAGCAACGGGATGTCGAAGACCTTGGCGCGGTCGGCGGCCTCACTCTCGGTGAGCAGATCGAAGAGCAGGGTCGCCAGTCCGACGCGCTGGAGGCGCTCGGCGACGAAGCGGTTGCGCGGGCTGTGCCGGCTGCTGCCGCTGCCGTGCGCGAACAGCACCACACCCGCCCCGGAGTCGGCCGGAAGCGTCAGAGTGCCGCCTGACCGGCCACCGCCCAGCGGAAGTTCGACCTCCCGGGGCCCGGTGGAGCCAGTTGTGGCAGGCGGGTCGTCGCTTCCACCCGGGTCATCGCCACCGTTCGAGTGCCCGTGTGAGCTCTGGTGCGTTCCCAGCCTGAAGCGGCCGTGGCGGGTGGCCGGAGGATCGTCGGCATCACTCTCCGGCCCGCCGAAATGGCCGGCCGGACCTCGTCCGGAGCGACCGTGGTGCGCCTTCCCGCCGTCGTCCTCGCCTCCTGCCTCGTCCTCACCGCCTGCGGCCACCGCCGCCCACCGGGTCGCGCGGTCCAGGCAGTCCGCGACCTCCCGGTCCGAGGTCTGCTCGAAGTCCTCGTAGAACTGCCCGATCGCGTAGAAGGCCACCGGAGTACGGACGCACACCAGCTCGTCGGCGTCCTCACCCAGCCGGGCCACCCAGTCCGTCGGCGCCACCGGCACCGCGAGCACCACCCGCGCGGCGCCCAGGCGCCGGACGATCTGGCAGGCGGCGCGCGCGGTGGAGCCGGTGGCCACGCCGTCGTCGACCACCACCACGGTCCGCCCCGAGAGCGGGATGGGGGGGCGGTCCTCCCGATAGCGGGCCACCCGTCGGGCGAGTTCGGCCCGCTCGCGCTCCTCGACCGGCGCGAGCTGCTCCTCCCTGACCCCGGCGAGCCGCATCACCTCCCGGTTGAGCACCCGTACGCCACCCTCGCCGATCGCGCCCAGCCCGAGTTCGGGTTGGAAGGGCGCACCCAGCTTCCTGATCACACAGATGTCCAGCGGTGCGCGCAGCGCCTCGGCGACCTCGGCCGCCACCGGTAGGCCGCCGCGCGGCAGGCCGACCACCACCACGTCCTGGCCGCGCAGCTGCGTCAGCCGGGCGGCCAGCTGCCGGCCGGCGTCCCGTCGATCGGTGAAGTACACGGCCCGACCTCCGATCCGCTCGTTCTCCCCCTTCCAGCCTGCGCCTGTCCGCTCCCGCCGGCGTACGCGACCCTCGTGCCCGGCTCAGGGCCCCCGACGCGCGCGGGACCGCGTCGCTACACAGGGTGGCGAGTTGGAGGTGAGCCGGCCGTCCGACACAGCGGTTTCGACGTCCGTCCGCCGAGCAGCGCGCTCAGGCTGAGCAGCGGCGGTACGGCCCTGTGCCGTTCCCGCTCCCCGTGCCACCCGCCGGGCGCACAGACACCCGGGCCAGCCGACGCCGGACGTGCCGCGCACCGGCCAGGTATCAAAAACCGCCGACTCCCCTGCCAGTGTCAACCGGGTTGACTGACCTTCAAGTTGTTTTTCTTATCTTGCAATTACTCACGGACTGAACGAGATTCGGACTGACGTGTGATCAGTATCCCGCGTACGACCGCGAATCGCGGCAGGATGTCGAAGCACCGAACAGCTTGAAATCGAAGCAGCGGCCAACCGCGCCAACTCGGCGATTCCGGCGTGCGCACTCCTCCATGGCCGCGGCTGCTCGGACCTGTTCGGGTTCCGGCCACCGTCCCACTCGCCGTGCACTCCACGCACGATCGGCAGCCGAACAGGCCTGCAATCGGCCGATCACACTGCGCAAGCACTGCCGTGCGCCCACTGTGAGGCCGCCCACACCCGTCCTGCCGACTACTGCCCTCGATAGTGGCCGGGCCGGCGACGGCCGGGTCGCCCCACCTGCCGGAGTGTCTGCCCGCCACCCGACCGTCGAGAACGTTGCTGGTCAGGGCCATGATTACGGGCTGTCATCACATCCTGGTTCCGGCCGCGCGGCTTCCGGGCTCGACACCCTGGCCGTCCGCCGGATGCTCCGCCGTCCTACGATCGCCGGTAGTAGCAACAGCCGTTGAAACGGTCGAAAGCCTCTGCAAAGAATGTCCCGGTCGCAACGCAGTGTCGTCGGACCGTGCCGCAAGGCTGATCCGTCGCGCCGCCCGCCAGCTCGCTCCCCCGCCAGGTGCGAGGCCGTCCGGCACGGTACGCGGGCTGTTCTCCCCGAGCACGCTTCGCGATACCCGTGCGTCCGCGCACGGTGTGTCCACGCACGGTCCCACCGACGGAATGAGGTCAGTTCCTCCATGCAGCTCCCGAAGCTCCCGCAGCTCTCGCAGCTGAGCAAGAACCACCGCAACGCCATCGTCACCGGCGTCGCCACCCTCGCCGTCGCAGGCTCCGCCACCCTCGCACTGGCCCTGCCGCAGGACGCCACCTCCGCCTCAGCCGCCGCACCGAACGCCGCCGCCAGCGGCGCCGCCGGAACCCAGCAGCCCGCCGACGCCCAGGCCAAGGCTGCCGCCGCCGCCAAGGCCCAGGCCGACGCCCAGGCGAAGGCACAGGCCGATGCCCAAGCCCAGGCGCAGGCCAAAGCCGCCGCCGACGCCAAGGCCCAGGCCGACGCACAGGCCCAGGCCCAGGCCAAGGCGCAGGCTGAGGCCCAGGCACGGGCGGATGCCCAGGCCAAGGCCGCCGCCGCATCCCGCTCCGAGCAGCGCGGCAGCCTGAACACGACCTACTCCGGGGCTCCGCAGCAGATCGCCGCGCAGATCGTCCCGGCGAGCCAGCTCCAGTGCTTCGACAACATCGTGGCCCACGAGAGCAGCTGGAACGTCACCGCCACCAACCCGAGTTCGGGCGCGTACGGCCTGGTGCAGGCACTGCCCGCCGGCAAGATGGCCTCGGCCGGCGCCGACTGGCGCACCAACCCGGCGACCCAGATCAAGTGGGGCCTGAACTACATGAACGAGGTCTACGGCAGCCCCTGCGACGCCTGGTCGTTCTGGCAGGTCCACCACGCGTACTGAGCCCCTCGGGGCGCGCGGGACGCTCCCCGCGCGGGCGCCTGCGGACCTCGACCCGCCCCGGGGTGCGACTGCCGAAGCTCCGGGCGCGAGCTGCACGGCGACCTCCGCGACACCCTCGCGCTCCGCGCGCGGGCGCGCGGACGTCGCTGACTGTCTCTCAGGTTCGCAGGGCCTGGTGGCAGCCTGGTGAAGATATCGCGCACACCAGCCGCACTTTGATCGGTTTTGGGTGGTTTAAGGGTCATTTTGACCCTTGCTCGGACGTGTACACGCCTTTAGCCTCCCGCCCATGCCCTCCCCACTGTTCTCCGTCGTACTCCCCGCCTACGACCAACACCAACAGCTGAAGGACTGCCTGGACTCGCTCCTGTCGCAGTCCTTCCGCGACTTCGAGGTCGTGCTGGTCGTGGACAAGTCCCCGGACGCCCCCGAGCGCCTCAGCGAGGCGTACGAGATGCGCGATCCCCGGGTGAGCGTGCTGCGGCTGGACGCCGCCGTCGGCGTCGGGCGCAGCCGCAACGCGGGGGCCGCGCACGCCAAGGGCGAGTACCTGCTCTTCCTCGACAGCGACCACGTGGTGCAGCCCGAGGCGATGCAGGCGCTGGCCGACCGGCTGGACGAGACCGGCGAGGTAGACGTCCTGCTGTTCGGGCACTCGCGCGAGTACCGGGAGCGGGTCTGGCCGGGCGGTGCGGCGAAGACCCTGGCCTCGCTCGGGTCCGAGGTCTTCGCGCCGCAGGACCGCCCCCAGGTCTTCGGCGCGCCGCCGCTGATCTGGGACCGCCTGCTGCGCCGGGAGGCCGGGCTGCCGGGCTTCCCCGACGGCCACTACGACGAGATCCCGGTGGTCCACCAGTCGCTGCTCACTGCGAAGCGGGTCGCGGTGCTGGAGCAGGACTGCGTACGGATCCGCCGCCGGCACACCCTGCACCCGACCGGCTCCCCCGGCAGCAGCCACTTCGACATCTTCGACCAGTACGGCCGCAGTTTCGAACTCCTCGACGAACACCAGGAGTTGGCCGTAGCCCGGCCGTTCCTGTTCACCCGGATGATCCGCAACTTCCTGTTCGTCTTCGACCTCGCCGGCTGCGTCCCGCGCGCCGAGCGCCCGCAGTTCTTCCACCGCGCCAACGAGTACTACCGCTCGTACCTGCCCGAGAACTACCACCGTCCGGAGGGCCGCGAGGGCATCAAGTTCTCGCTGCTGGCCAGTGGCGCCTACGCCGCCTTCGAAGTGGCCAAGCTCTCCCAGATCGCCCGCAACGCCGTCGCCCGCTCATGACCCCCGGTCCGGCCGCCCCGCTCGGGGGCATCGGGCGGCCGGACCACCCGACCTCGGCCTTCCCGGCCCAAAGCGTTGGACGCTCCGCTCCGGGGTCGGCTAGCGTTCCGCAATGACCAACCTGGAAGAGCTGCTGCACCAGCGGCTGACGACGGCGTACGAAGCGGTTTCGGGACTCTCGATCGACCCGCTCGTCCGACGATCGCAGCATGCGCACTTCCAGTCGGACGCCGCTCTCCCGCTCGCCCGCAGGATCGGCGGGAACCCACGCGAACTCGCCGCCGCGGTGGCGGCCGAGGCCCAGCTGGACGATCTCTGCTCCTCGGTCGGGATCTCCGGCCCCGGCTTCGTCAACCTGACCGTCTCCGACGCCGCGCTGGGCCGGCTGCTGGCCAAGATCGCCGACGACGACCGGCTCGGCGTCCCCCTGGTCGAGCGGCCCGAGACCGTCGTCGTCGACTACTCCGGGCCGAACGCCGCCAAGGAGATGCACGTCGGCCACCTGCGGTCCACCATCATCGGCGACGCCGCCGTCCGGCTGCTGGCGTGGCAGGGCCACACCGTCATCCGCCAGAACCACATCGGGGAGTGGGGCACCCCGTTCGGCATGCTGGTGGAACACCTGCTGGACCTCGGCGAGTCGGAGGCCGCGCACGAGCTCTCGGTCGGCGACCTCAACGGCTTCTACCAGGCCGCCCGCACCAAGTTCGACGCGGATGACGCCTTCAAGGACCGCTCGCGCAGGCGGGTGGTGCTGCTGCAGGGCGGCGACGAGACCACCCTGCGGCTGTGGCGGACCCTGGTCGAGGAGTCCAAGAAGTACTTCATGACCGTCTACGGGCTGCTGGGCGTCCGGCTGACCGCGGACGACTTCGTCGGCGAGAGCCGCTACAACGACCAACTCCACTCGGTGATGGACGAGTTGGAGGAGCAAGGTCTGCTCCGCGACAGCGCGGGCGCCCGCTGCGTCTTCCCCGGTGACCACCGCAACCGGGACGGCGAACCGCTGCCGGTCATTGTCCGGAAGAGCGACGGCGGCTTCGGGTACGGCGCCACCGACCTGGCCACGATCCGGCACCGGCTGCGGAACCTGGCCGCCACCCGGCTGCTGTACGTGGTCGGGCTGCCCCAGCAGCAGCACCTGGAGATGGTCCACCAGACCGCCCGGGAGGCCGGCTGGCTCGCGCCGCCCGCCCGCGCCGAACACATCGGCTTCGGCTCGGTGCTGGGCAGCGACGGCCGGATGCTGCGCACCCGGGCAGGCGCCTCGGTCAAGCTGGTCGACCTCCTCGAGGAGGCGGTGGCCCGGGCCTCGGCCGTCATCGCCGAGAAGAACCCCGGCCTGGACGAGGAGACCCGCTCCCGGGTCGCCCGCGCCGTCGGGATCGGCGCGGTGAAGTACGTCGACCTGTCCACCGACCGCCGCAAGGACTACGTCTTCGACTACGACCGGATGCTGTCCTTCGAGGGGAACGCCGCGCCGTACCTCCAGTACGCGCGGGCCCGGATCTGCTCGATCCTGCGCAAGGCCGGAACCGACCCCGTAAGCGGCCCCGACCGGCTGGTCATCACCGAACCGGCCGAGCGCGCCCTCGCGCTGGAACTCCTCGGCTTCGGCGGCGTGATCGCCGAAGTGGGCGAGAGCCTGGAGTTCCACCGCCTGGCCGGCTACCTGTTCGGCCTGGCCAGCGCCTTCACCGGCTTCTTCGAGAACTGCCCGGTCCTCCGCTCCGAAGGCGCCGTCCGCGAAAGCCGCCTCGCCCTCTGCGACCTCACCGCCCGCACCCTGGCCCTCGGCCTCGACCTCCTCGGCATCGAGTCCCCGGACCGGATGTGACGGACCCGCCCGCGACAGCGCCGCCCGGCCGGATCCCCGGGCCGGGCGGCGCTGCACAATGCGGGGCGCAAGGCTTGCCCCCGTCACTCGGGACCCAGCACACCCAGCCCGACCTCTTCGAACACCCTCGACCACCAGGCGTCCTCATCACCGAACGCGGCTGGATCTTCCTGCTGGGCCCGGTCCAACAACTCGGCGACGTAGTCCTCGTAGTCTTCATCGTCCTCGCTGCGGCCGGACCGGACGAAGGACTCCCACAGCCGGAGCAGACGTTGGAGCCCGTCGACCGAGGAGTTGACCAGGGCGAACCGTTGCGGACCGCCTTCGTAGCCGTAGGCCATCCACACTTCGCCCGAGTCGATCAGCACCCAGTAGGAGTTGACTCCGTCCTCGAAGACGCCGAGGCAGACGGCCTGCCCACAGGGCAGATCACGAACACGGAGCTCCAGCGCGGAGTCACGCACGAACATGCCGGTGCAGTTGACCGGAAGCCCCGGATCCACCAGCGCCCGCCCCACCTCGGGACTCACATCCGCGGAGCGAACCGCCTCCACCTCGTAGGGACGCCACGACACGGCCTCGGTGTGCTGCTCGGGACAGTCGGGCTGACCAGGCCGCTCGCTCGCACGCCATGGCGATCAACTCCGGATGCCCCAGAGCGTGTGCGGCGGTGTGAGCGAACTTGCAGCAGATCGCGTAGATGGCGAATGCTTCCTCCCGCTCCCGGCCGGTCGAGACCTCAGCCAGCGCGCGGGTCTCCCGGAGCAGATCGGGCAGTACCTTCAGGAGGGCGACGTTCGCGGCGCCATCACGTAGGCGGTGCAGCCGAACCGTCTCCTGCCACAGCTCCATGGTCGGGCGCGGCCGTCCGTCGAAGACCGGCGCAGGTCGTAGCGGCGCAGCTCTCGGAGGATCGCCGCAGCCGACACCTGCCACTGGTTCTCGGACGCCTTCCCGGCCACGTACGGACGCTCTATCAGATCGTTCGGGTGGCAGTGCAGTACGGCGGCCAACTGGTTGATGATCCCAGCGCGGTCCAGCTCCACCCTGCCGTTCTCGACCTTGGACACCCATCCCTGGGTCCTGCCCATCGCGACGGCGAGATCGGCTTGTGCCACCCCAAGGCGTAGCCGCTTACGGCGCACCCGCCTACCGATGGTCTAGCGTTCCTCCAACACGGCGCCCTCCCTGCTGTTGCCGACTAAGAGGGACGGGGTACCCCCATTGTGGCAGTGCTCGGTTGACGCGGCCGCGCAGGCAGATCGCGCTGCTCTGAACTGGGCTCACGCCCCTCGGCGCGAGTACGGTGCCACTCCAGCAGCATGGGTTCGATGAGCTCCTACCGGCGCCGTTCCGTCACAGTCGACCAGTACTGCTGACACCGAACCGGCGAGTAATTGTCAAGAGTTGTGGATTGAGTGACGTGCGATCAGCTGCAGCGGTCGTGGGACGCTCGATCAAGCGGCGGTTCTCCGACCTGGCGGCGGGGCCGACGTGCGACCAGCGGTGATGTGAAACGGTTCGCCTGGGGTCCCCCGCGCGGGGGACTCGATGCCCATCGCAGAGATGACCACCGAACCCGTCTTGAGTCGGATCCCGGGCGTTCACCGAGCAACGAAGATCGACTCATGAGAATCAAGACGCTTCATCCCTCCCCGCCGGTCGGTGACACCGCGCGGCCCGTCCCAAGGTGGGCTATCCGCTGCGCCCAGCTCATACCCCTCGTCGTCCTCCCGTCGTGCCTGTGGCGTCTACCGTTCGCATTCGACTACGAGATGGGCCAGGTCTACGCGGTCCACAAGACATGGCACTGGTGGGTGATCCTGTACGTCTTCGGACTCAGCCTTCTCTCCGAGGGACTGGCCTATCTCTCCTTCGGCCTGGTGGCCCGGTGGGGCGAAGTGGCACCCTCATGGCTCCCGGTCATCGGCGGCAAGCGCATTCCACCGCTCGCTGCGATCATCCCGGCCACTCTGGGCGGTCTGGCGCTGATCGCGCTGTGGGATCCGCTGCCTCTTGGCTTCCTCCACATCGGTGGGGTGGCCCAGGTCCCGTACTCGAATGGATGGTGGAAGGCGCTTGCAGCAGTGGCCACTCTCCCACTGACTCTGTGGGGCCCTCTTCTCCTGGCCGTGACGTACGCGTACTACAGGCGCCGCCGCGGAGAAACAGTCGCTTGACACGTGCCGATGCCCAAGCGCGCCCGCGAGGCGCTGGCCGTCGCGGGCCAACGAAGGTTCCCGTTCACGATGGACCAGGGCTTGTGGACTTCTTGGCTCTGTCGCGGGCAGGTCGGACAGGTCGGCTGCGGAGACCCGCTCGGCCGCGCAACGGCGTGGATAGGCTCTGACCTGGCGCGGGTCAAGTTCGAGCTCGACCTGTGATCAGGCCGCGGCGGCCTCGGGACGTTCGACCAGGATGCCGTTCTCGAACCTGGCGCCGGCGCGGACCACGGGCACGAGGGGGGCACCGGTGATCGCGCGCCAGCGGGCCTGGGCGGACTCGACCAGCTTGAACACCATCGCCAACGCGGCGGCGAGGCTGCCGGCCCCGCGGGTGACTTTGGTCCGCAGCTTGACGGTGGAGAACGTGGACTCAATCGGGTTCGTGGTCCGCAGGTGGATCCAGTACTCGGCCGGGAAGTCGTAGTACGCCAGCAGTTCCTCCCGGTCCTCGGTGATCTTCGCGACGGCCTTGGGCCACTTCGCCCCGTAGGTGCGGGCGAACACCTCGATCGCCTGCTCGGCGTGCGCCCGGTCCTCAGCGTTGTAGATCTCCCGCATCGCCTTCGTCGCGCCCGGCTGCGCGGACTTTGGCAGGGCGTTCGCGACATTCCGGGCCTTGTGCAGCCAGCACCTTTGATGCCGGGCGGCGGGGAACACCTCGGCCAGCGCCTTCCGGAGCCCCGTCGCGCCGTCGCCGACGACGAGTTCGGGGTCGTGCATGCCCCGGCGGCGGCAGTCGCGCAACAGATCCGCCCACGACTCGGTGCTCTCCCGCAGGCCCTCCGCAAGGGCGATCAGCTCCTTGGTTCCGTCCAACCGCACCCCGAGCAGGACCAGCACGCACGAGTGCGCCTGCCCGAGGCGGACCTTGGGGTGCACGCCGTCGGCCCACACGTAGACGAAGTCGCGGTCCGACAGGTCACGCTCCTGGAATGCGGCGTGGTCGTCGCCCCACTGCTTCGTCAGCCGGGTCACCGTGGCCGGCGACAGCCCGACCGCCGAGCCGAGGAACTGCTCCAGCGCCGGGACGAAGTCCCCGGACGACAGTCCGTGGAGATAGAGCAGCGGCAGCACCTCGGAGATCTTCGGCGACTTACGGCACCACGGCGGAAGGATCTTCGAGGAGAACCGCTGTCGCTCGCCCGTGGCCTCGTCCACGCGGCGGTCGTTCACGCGTGGTGCGGTGACCTCGACGGGGCCGGCCGCGGTGACCACGGTGCGGGGCCGATGGTGGCCGTTGCGGACCACGAGGCGTCGGCCGGCCTCGTCGGTCTCGGCTGCCAACCCGGCTATGTACTGGTTGACTTCCGCCTCCAGCGCGGCGGCAAGCATCCGTCGGGCGCCCTCGCGGACGATCTCGTCGATCAGGGAGCCGGACTGGGTGGAGCCGTCATCGGTGACTACGCCGAGCACGGGCGCACCTTCCCGACCCGCGCTGCAACGCGGGCCTACTCGGTGACCGTCGAAGGATCATTCGGGAAGGTACGCCCTCCGCGTGCCCTCTCGGAACCGATCCACAGGTCTTGAGCATTGCTCGCGAACCGACCGCTACAGGGTTCTGGAGTCGAGTCCGTGCCGCAGCAACAAAAGCCGGGTAGTTGGGGAGATTCCCCTATCGGATGCCCTCCCATGCGCCGCCTCACGAAAAGGATGCCTGTATGACGAACGGCGGCCGGATCTTTCGCGAGGCATGGATCGCCGGAGTGACCAAGCACTACCCCGGCGAACCCAAGCCCGGCTACGTCGCACCGTGGGACGATTCCCCGGACTGGGAACGGCAGTGCGCTGCCGCCGTGTTCGGCCAGGTCCGGGACTTCGTCCGGGTGAGCGCGGGCAACACCGCGAAACTCAGCCGCGAGCAGAAGGGGCGCTTTGTCGCGCTGTGCTGGATTGCGCAGATCCACAAGCACATCGAGGCGCCGAAGCCGGGCTATGTCGCCAACTGGGACGACCTGCCGAAGTGGCAGCAGGAGACGGACGCGGACATCTTCGAGCACATCGAGCGGACTGTCTGACCCTGCCGCGCTGGCCACGGCAGGAAACCCGGCCGGCCAAGTCCCCGGCGACGCCTGCCGATCCGGGTCGAGCCGTCCCCAGCTGCCTCGCTACCTGCAGGAAGGACGCTTCATACGCGTGGGTATCACGGTCACCGCGGGCTGAGCGGCGAGTTGGAGCGACAGGTCCGGCGCCCGCTCGACCAGGAGGTGCGCGAACTGGCCTCCTTCGGGCTGACGGCAGTGTCCTGCGTCGCGGACGGCCCGGACACCTGGCTTGCCGAGGCGGTGCCGGCCCGTGGCGGGAGGCTGGAGGTCGTCGTCCCCGCCGCCGAGCCGTGATCTCGCTGGCTGGCGAGGTGCTGCTGGTGGAGACCGTCCGCCAAGGCGGCCTGGATGCCGCGCTGTCGGCGGCACTGGAGCCGCGGCGCAAGCCGGCGGAGGGTCCACGGCCCGGGCGGGATCTGCTCAACCTCGCGCTCGCGGGCGCACTGGGCGGGGACTGACTGGCGGGCGTGACGACAACTGCCTTCCCAGCCCGGCGCGTTCGGGCCCGCCGTGTACGACCCGACCGTCTCCCCCCGTCGACACGCTCGCCGCGGCCAGTCCCCGCGTGCTCGCAGCCGTGCATCGGACTCGAATGTCGACGTGATGCTTCACAGCCGCCGGACGCGCAGCACGCCGGTCAGCATCGGCAGAATGAACTCGCCGTGGGCGGTCTCCGGCCTGCTCGCGAGGAATGCGCGGATCCGGTCCAGCGTGGCCTCTTGTTCCTGTTCTGGCATGACGAGCATCCCCGCGCGCGTCGCGATGGTCGCGACGAGGGAGTCGGCGGTACGGCGCTGCCCGTGCGGGAACTCGGCCTGCTCCGGCGAGCCGAACCGGGCGGCCACGGCGGACTTTGGAAGGTGCATGTCCGCCGTCTCGGCGCGCCAGCTGGTGGGCGTGTCGCGCGGGCCGATGGCCGCGCTCCCGCTGACCCGCGCGAGCCCGGCAACCCACTCGACCTGGTCGTCCATGAGGTTCCACAAGCCGGCCAGGATGCCGCCGGGTGCGAGGACCCTGGCGATCTCAGGTCCCGCGACGGCCATGTCGAACCAGTGCATGGCGTTGCCGGCCAGCACGGCATCGACGGAAGCGTCCGGCAGCGGTATCGCCTCGGCACTACCCGGCAGGGCACGGACAGCCGGCAGCGAGCGGCGCAGCTCGGTCAGCATCGCCGGGTCGGGCTCGACTGCGATGACTTCGACACCCAGCGCGACCAGCGCGGCGGTCAACTTGCCGGTTCCGGCGCCGAGGTCAAGCACACGCGGGCCGGGCGCGGGTTCAAGCGCCCAACGCACCGCAGCCTGAGCGTAGTTGGGGCGGTGCTCGGCGTATGCGACCGCCGCTGCGCCGAACGACGAGGCGTGAAGTAGCCGTTCATCCTGATCCATGCGGTCACGCTATCGGTGCTGCCGGCGATCAGCGACCCCCTCACCACTTCGACGGCCCGCGTCCGATGCACTGCGTGCGTCGGCCTGGGCGAAGCAGGGCGGTGAAGACTCGTTCCCACGAGCCGTCGATCGCCCACGAACGCGGCCTTCCCGTGCCGGTCGATGCGCTCGCGATTCGGGCCGTCCGGATCGTCGACGCTCACGCCGATGCGGACCTCGCGTTCGGCGATGAACTCGCACCACGCGTCGGTGACGAGCGTAGCGATGGCCTGCATGTAGTGGTGGAGCCGCCTCACCTGGCGCAACTGTTCCTGCCAATGCGAAGCTTCCGGGCATTTCGCGTCATGCACTTGGCGACGAATACGATAAAGCTGATCAAAACACTGTTGGTTCGAGTCGGGTGCGATGCCCTTCGCCCAGGTGCACTACCCGTTCGAGAACGCGCAGTGGTCCGCGAACAGATCTGGCGCGGGCTCACCGGCGGGCGTTCGGTGCACCTGACCGACTGGCCCGCTGCAGGCGAGCTGCCGCACGACCCCGGCCTGGTCGCGGCGATGGACCGGGTGCGGCAGGCCGCGTCGGCCGCGCTGTCGCTGCGCAAGGCCTGCGGCCTGCGGGTCCGCCTGCCGTTGGCGAAGCTGACCGTCGCGGCCGCCGATGCGGCCCTGTTCGAGCCGTTCGCCGACCTTCTGCACGATGAGGTGAACGTGAAGGCGGTCGAGTTCACCACCGAGGTCAGCACGCACGGCCGCTTCGAACTGGCGGTCAACGCGCAGGCCTGCGGGCCTCGCCTCGGCCGGGACACCCAGAAGGTGATCCGGGCGGTCAAGGCGGGGGAGCGGTGCCAGGACGCCGAGGGTCGCGTGATCGCGGCCGGGATCGAGCTGCTGCCCGGCGAGTACACGCAGCGGCTGGTGGCCTGCGACCCGGACGAGAGCGCCGCGCTGCCGAACAGCAGTGGGCTGGTCGTGCTGGGCACCGCGGTGACGCCGGAACTGGTGGCCGAAGGCCTGGCCAAGGATGTCATCCGATTGGTGCAGCAGGCCCGCCGCGACGCTGACCTCGACGTGTCCGAGCGGATCGCGCTCGCCCTGGAGGCCTCCGACACCGTGCTGGCGGCGGTGCGGGCGCACGAGGAGTTCCTGGCAGGCGAGGTGCTGGCGACGTCCGTCACCTACGGCGCGGCGCCGGAGCCGACCCTGTTCGGCGCGGTGGCGGACGGCGCCAAGGTGAAGGTGCGGCTCCAGCCGGTGCAGCTTCAGCAGGACTGATCCGCCCGGCGGCCCGGGACACGGCTCCGCACGCCTCGGGCCGCCGGTCGCGTCCGACGCCGCGTCCGGCGCGGGCACTGCGGGTGCCTACAAATTCGCGATGGTCAGGGACGCTTCGCCGCCGGGGACCACTACGCGGTGGCTCCGGCGGCGGTCGAGCGGCGCAGTCCGCGGGTGGTGACGTAGGCGGCCACGGCAAGCGCGGGGACGGGGAACAGGGTGAGGGCGACGTCGTCCAAGCCCCGGCCGCTCAGCAGGAGGTTCATCAGCAGCGAGAGCACCATGTTGTTGCCCGCGTGGGCCAGTGCGGCCGGCCAGATGCTGCCGCTGCGGGTGCGCAGCCAGGCCAGCAGGCACTCCTGGCAGAGGATGGAGGCCGTCCACACCACCAGCCCGGCAGCCAGATGGGCGAAGTGCAGATAGCCGAGCAGTGCCAGCGGGTAGTGCCAGCCGGCCCAGATCAGGCCGGTGAGCAGGACCGAGAGCAGCGGCCGATCGGGCAGCAGCCGCAGTCGCAGGTAGCCGGTCCATCCGAACTCCTCGCCCCAGTAGAGCGGTGTCAGCACGGCGGCCAGCACGGTCAGCAGCAGTGGAATCGACCAGCCTGGCAAACCCGGTGCCGCGCCGGCGAGTTGGCCGAGGTCCGGACGGTGGCCGAACACTGCGGCCAGGCCGACGGCCGCACCGGCGAGCAGCAGCGGGCCGAGCCAGGCAGCCAGGTAGTACGGCCATGCCTGGCGTAGCCGTAGCGCCAACGCCGCGTCCCGGAACCCCTCGTGGGTGACCCAGCGGCGGACCACCACCGCGGCCACGGCCGGCAGCAGGGCGAACGGCAGTTGAGCCAGCGGGTTCACCAGTGAGAGCCGGAGTATCAGCCGGGCCAGCAACAGCCAGGCCCAGCCGGCGCCGAAGGTGAGGGCCAGAAACACCGCCACGCCCCTGTTCCGAGGGTTCATCAAGCATCCTTCCGTCAGTCGTTCCGGCACGATCCTGGTTCTGGAAGGCGCGGACGACATCGCGGAATGGTGGGAGATCCCGGTCCCCCGATCGGGGGAGGTAGGCCGCCCGGGCCGTGGCGATACTGGCTCCCATGGTGAGGGGAATCCGCATTCCAGGATCGGGGGCGTTGCTGCGCGGCACCACCTACAGGGGGGCGCTGTTCGCGCTGGTCGCCGTGCCGGCGAGCGTTCCGCTGATGGTTCTGGCGCTGGTCCCGGCCCTGGCCTGGCACCGTGGGCCGGATGCCGTGAAGGCGCTGGTCTTCCTGCTGCTGTGGGCGGCGCTGCTCGGCGTGCTCGGACTGGCTGGCGTCACGCGGCGGGTGCTGCTGAGGGCCGGACGGCGGCTGCTCGGCGTGCCGCTGTCGGCCCCGGCCGGCCGGCCGCGCGGGGCGGACCGCTGGCGCACCCCGCTCTGGGTGCTGCTGCACGCGGCCCTGGGCTGGGCGACCGCCCTGCTGGCCGGGATGCTGCTGCTGGCCGGACTGGTGCCGGTCGGCAGCTGGCTCGGCCTGCTGGGCAAGCCGGTAAGCGGCGAACAACTGGTCTGGTTCGGCCAGGTGGTACGGGTGCGCCAGGGCTGGCCGGGGGCCTGGGTCTGGCCAGTGGCCGCCGGTTGCCTGCTGGCGGCCGTGGCCGTCTGCGCCAAGGCGGCGGCGGTGCTGCGGCTGCTGGCACCGCGGTTGCTCGGGCTGTCGGCGGCGGAGCGGCTGGCCGCGGCGGCGCAGCGGGAGTTGCTGCTGGCCGGCCGCAACCGGCTGGCGCAGGAGCTGCACGACTCGATCGGCCACACCCTGACCGCTGCGACGATCCAGGCGGCGGTGGCCGGCGAGCTGCTGTCGGCGGATCCGGCGGCGGCCCGGGCGGCGTTGCTCGGCATCGAGCAGTCGGCCCGCGCCGCGCTGGACGATCTGGACTATGTGCTGGGCGTGCTGCGGGCGGAGGCGGCCGGTACGGCGCCGGCGCGCGGTCTGGCCGACCTGCCCGAACTTCTGGACCGGTTGCGCCACACCGGGGCGGTGGTGGACTCGGAACTGTCAGGGGACTGGGCACGGTTGCCGTGCACCTTGTCGCGCGAGGCGTACCGGATCCTGCAGGAGGGCCTGACCAATGCGCTGCGGCACGGCGGTGGCGGGCCGATCGCGGTGCGGGTGGTGGCCGGGCCCGGCGAGTTGGTCCTGGCCATCGTCAACTCGCTTGCTTCAGGGAATAGTTCCAACGGCCAACGCGGCCAACGCGGCCTGCTCGGGCTTCGGGAGCGGGTGCGGCTGCTGCAGGGCGAGTTGACGGCCGGCCCGGACGGTTCGCAGTGGCAACTGGCGGTCCGGCTGCCGGTACGGAGGTCGGCGTGACCGACCGGCCCGTCTCACTGCTGATCGCCGACGATGACGAGGTGACCCGCAACGGCCTGGGCACCCTGCTGGGTGCTCAGCCCGGTATCACGTGGCAGGCTGCCGACGGGGTCGAGGCCGTGGAGCTGGCCCGACTGCCGTCCCGAGGTCGCGTTGATGGACGTCCGGATGCCGCGCCAAAACGGCATCGAGGCCACTCGGCAGCCGCTCCAGGCCGACGGCCCGGTGCCGAAGGTCGTGGTGATCACCACGTTCGAGAACGACGGCTACGTCACCGCCGCGCCGAGCGCCGGGGCGAGCGGCTTCGTTCTCAAGCGGCTACCGGTCCGCCGTACGAAGAGCCGCGACGCCGTGACCGACGCACGTGCGGCGGCGGGCGGCGGGCTCCACGCCCGACTGCGCGCCCTCACCCGGGTGAACCCCCACGCGTCGGCCGCCCTCCGCTGCCACTCGTACGGCTCCCCGGTGTGTGCGAAGGCGCCGCCTAGGGGTGTCCCGGAAACGCCCCTGAGAGCGGCCGACGTCCTCTCCGGGGGATCCCTTACACCCCTGAGTTGACGTCAACTTCGGTGTCCGTGGCCTACCGTCCTAGCCATGACCGGAATTCGTCGTACTGCCGCGGCGGCGCTCTTACTCGCCCTGCCGTTGTCCGTCGTCGCCGCAGCTCCCGCGCTGGCCGCGCCCGGCACCTCCACCGCCGCGGCCTCCGCGCCCGCCTCGGCCACCGCGCCGGCGGGCGTCCACGTCGATCTCCCGCGCCCGAGGGGACCGTACGCGGTCGGCCGGGAGATCCTGCACCTCGTCGACCAGCACCGGCCCGACCCGTGGGTCCCGTCGGCGGGCCCGCGCCAGCTGATGGTGTCGATGTACTATCCCGCCAAGGCCGGGACGGGCGGCCCCGCCCCGTACATGACCCCCGAGGCCGCCCGGCTCATGCTGGACACGAAGTTGCCCGGCAACACCATCCCCACCGAGGTGGTCACCGGCACCCGGACGTGGGCCAGGTCCGACGCGCTCCCGCAGCACGGCCGGTTCCCGCTGGTGGTGCTCTCCCCCGGCTTCACCATGCCGCGCACCGAACTGACCAGCCTCGCCGAGGACCTGACCGGTCGCGGGTACGTCGTCGCGCTCGTCGACCACACCTACGAGAACACCGGAACGACCTTCCCCGACGGGCAGACGCTCACCTGTGTCATGTGCGGCAAACTGAAGACCAAGGAGGCCTGGGCGGCCCTGAACGAGAGCCGGGCGAAGGACGTCTCCTTCGTCATCGACCGGCTGACCACCCACCGGAACCCGGCCTGGCGCTACGCCCGCATGATCGACCGTGACCGAATCGGCATGGCCGGGCACTCGGTTGGCGGCGCCGCGACCGTTCCGTCCCTGCTCACCGACGACCGGATCCGGGCCGGGGTGGACCTGGACGGCTCCATGGACTTCCCGGTGCCCGCCACCGGGCTCAACGGCAAGCCGTTCCTGATGATCGGTCACCCGTTGGACGACGGCCAGGAGGACCCCAGCTGGACGGAGAGCTGGGCCAACCTCGACGGCTGGAAGCGCTGGCTGACCGTCGCCGGCTCCGATCACGGCACGTTCACCGACAACCCGCTGTTCTTCGAGAAGCTCGGCCTCCCCGAGCCTCCCGGCACCACGATCGGCGCCGAGCGCGGGGTGCAGCTCACCCGGGAGTACGTGGCGGCCTTCTTCGACCTGCACCTGAAGGGCATCGACCAGCCGATCCTCGACGGGCCGACCCCGGACAACCCCGAGATCAGCTTCCACCCGTAGCCATGCCTGTACGAGGCCGCCGGCTTGCCGCCGGCGGCCTCGTCGGCGTTCGGGGTCCCGCTACTCGGCCTCGGCCGCCGAAGCGATCGGTCCCTCCCGACGCTCCGGCCAGGTCGGCGTGGCCGCCGCACCCGCCCGGTCGCACACGTGAACCCGCGGCGGCGTGGCGCGAGGCTTCCGGGTGACGGCAAGTCAGCCGCCCGCCGTGGCGCCCCCTCCCCCTTCCGGGCTGCCGCTGCGATGATCCCGCTATGGCGATCACTCCTGCTTCCGACGGTCTCGCCCGGGCCCTGCGGGAAGAGCTCCGCAGGGCCGTCCGCGGTGAGGTGCGCTTCGGCGCGGCCGAGCGCACGGTCTACAGCCACGACGCGTCCAACTACCGCCACCTGCCGCTCGGCGTCGTCAAGCCCGCCGATGCCGACGACGTCCGGGCGACACTCGCGCTCTGCCGGGAGTTCGGGGTGCCGCTGGTGCCGCGTGGGGCGGGTACCAGTGTCGGCGGGCAGGCGATCGGGCCGGGGGCGGTGGTGCTGGACTTCCGGCGGCATGTCGACCGGGTGCTCGAGGTGGACCCGGAGACCAGGACCGCCCGGGTCGAGCCCGGTGCCGTGCTGGACGATCTGCAGGCGGCGGCCCGCCCGTACGGGCTGCGGTTCGGGCCCGATCCGTCCACGCACAGCCGCTGCACGCTCGGTGGCATGATCGGCAACGACTCCTGCGGCGCCCACTCGGTGGCCTGGGGGCGCACCTCGGACAACCTGCACTCGCTCGACCTGCTGCTCGCCGACGGCACCGAACTCACCGTCACCGGGCCGCTCTCCCCCGCCGAACGGGCCCGGCTGCGCGAACGTCCGGGCCGCGAGGGCGAACTGCACCGGGCCCTCCAGGACCTCGCCGCCGCCAACCTCGGCACGCTGCGCCAGGGCATGCCGGATCTCCCCCGGCGCACCTCCGGCTACGCCCTGGACGCGCTGCTACCCGAGCGCGGTCACGACCTCGCCCGTGCCTTCACCGGAAGCGAGGGCAGCCTGGCACTGCTGCTCGGGGCCACCGTGCGGCTGGTCGAGGCGCCCGCCGCCCGGGCACTGGTCATCGCCGGGTACCCGGACGAGACGGCGGCCGCCGATGCCGTGCCCGCCCTGCTGCCGCTGCGCCCGCTCACCGTCGAGGGCATGGCCGCCGACCTGATCGCCGCGCTGCTGGCCGCAGGCCGCCGCCCGCCCGCGCTGGACCGGCTGCCGGCCGGCGAGTGCTGGCTGTTCCTGGAGGTAGGCGGTGCCGACGAGCCCGAAGCCCTGGGCAGCGCGAGGGAGTTGGCCCAGGCGGTGCGCCGCGAGCGGTCCGCCGCCGTCAGTGTGGTGCTCGACCCCGGTGAGCAGCGTCAGCTGTGGGCCGTCCGGGAGGCGGGGGCGGGGATCGTGACCAGGCTGCCCGGGGGCAAGGAGGCCTGGCCGGGGTGGGAGGACTCGGCGGTCCCGGTGGAGCGGCTCGGCGGGTACCTGCGCGAACTGCGCGCCCTGCTCGGGCGGCACCGGCTGCACGGCGTCCCGTACGGGCACTTCGGCGAGGGCTGCATCCACATGCGGCTGGACTTCCCGCTCACCGAGCGCGGGCGGTTGCCGGAGTTCCGGGAGTTCATGGTGGAGGCGGCCGATCTCGTGGTGGCGCACGGCGGTTCGCTCTCCGGTGAGCACGGTGACGGGCAGGCCCGCTCGGAGCTGCTGCCCAGGATGTATCCGGCCGAAGTCATCGACCTGTTCGGGCGGTTCAAGCGGATCTGGGACCCGGCGAACCTGCTGAACCCCGGCGTCCTGGTCGACCCGCGCCCGCTCGACGCCGATCTGCGCTTCACCGGCCGTGACCTGCCGCTCGCCCTCCCCTACCCGCAGGACGGCGGCAGTCTGCTGAAGGCGGTGCACCGCTGCGTCGGGGTGGCCAGGTGCGTGGACACCAAGAGCGGTGTGATGTGCCCGAGTTACATGGTCACCGCGGAGGAGCGGCACTCCACCCGGGGCCGGGCGCGGCTGCTCGCAGAGATGCTGCGCGGCGCCGTGCCCGGGTCGGACGGCGCGGTGACGGACGGCTGGCACTCGGAGGAGGTCCGGGAGGCGCTCGACCTCTGTCTGAGCTGCAAGGGCTGCGCCGCCGACTGCCCGGTCCATGTCGACATGGCGACCTACAAGAGCGAGTTCCTGTACCAGCACTACCGCCACCGGCCACGGCCCGCCTCGCACTACTCGATGGGCTGGCTGCCGCTCACCCTGCGCGCCGCCGCGCTCGCCCCACACCTCGCGGGCCGCCTGCTCGGCTCACCGCACAGCTCGGCCGTACTCAAGCGCCTCGGCGGCATCGACTCCCGGCGCCGGCTGCCCGACCTGCCGGGCGAAACCTTCGAGCGCTGGTTCCGCCACCGGGTGCGCCGTGCCCGGCGCGGGGCCGCACCGGTGTTGCTCTGGCCGGACACCTTCAGCAACCTGCTGGACCCCGAACCGGCCAAGGCCGCCGTCGAGGTACTCGAGCACCTGGGCTTCGCGGTCCGCCTCCCGCAGGGCCCGGTCTGCTGCGGGCTCACCTGGGTCTCCACCGGCCAGCTCGGTGTCGCCCGCCAGGTCATGCGGCGCAGCCTGCGCGCCCTGCCGCCGGGCCTGCCCGTGATCGGCCTCGAACCCAGCTGCACGGCCGCACTCCGCGAGGAACTGCCCAGACTGATCGGCCGGGCGGCCGGAGACGTCCCCGGCCGGGTCCGTACCCTCGCCGAGTTCCTCGACCAGAGCGGTGTGGAACTGCCCGCCCTACGGCCGCCGTTGCAAGGGCTGACCCAGGTGCACTGCCATCAGCACGCGGTCCTCGGCACTGCCGCCGACCGCCGGATCGAGGCCCGGATCGGCCTGGCCAACCAGGTCCCCGACTCCGGCTGCTGCGGCCTGGCCGGCAACTTCGGCTTCGAACGCGGCCACTACGAGGTCTCCGTCGCGGCCGCCGAGCGCGTCCTGCTGCCGGCCGTCCGGGCCGCCGGCCCCGACACCGTCCTGCTCGCCGACGGCTTCAGCTGTCGCACCCAGATCGCCCAACTCGCGGGCGGCCGCCGGGCGATCCATCTCGCCGAGCTGCTGCGCCGGGCCATCCGCGAGCAGTCCAGGCCGGAGCGCACCTTCCGGTAGCCGCTCCGGGCGCCCGCGCCTCGGTGACCGGGCCGATTGGAGCGAAGGGCTGGCGACAGCAGGGTCTCCTGACGGCGGCCGGCTCCGGCCCGGCCCGCGGCCGGACATGGCGACTGTGCCGGTGCGGCCCGGTCGGGCCCGGGTTCACACCGACCCGACCGGGCCCGGGTTCACACCGGCCCGCTGGGCTCCGGCGGCCAGACGCCCGGCGCGAGGACCCCCGTCACATAGGCGCGCGCGACCAGGGCGGTCCGGTTGGCGGTGCCCCAGCGGCGAGCGAGGCGGCCCAGGTGGTAGTTGACCCCGTCGACGGTCAGCCCCACCCCGGCGGCGATCTGCGCGGTGGTGGCGCCGCCCGCGGCCAGGGCGAGGATCCTCGCCTCCACGGGGCTCACCCGGGCGGTGGCGGTGGCGGGCGGTGAGGATTCCTCCAGTACGCGCAACAGCAGGAGCAGGTGCGGCGGGGCGTCCGGGGTGTCGCTGACCAGGTCGACGGTGAGCTCGCCGTGCCGCTCGGCGCCCTTCCCGGTGGACCAGGACACCTCGATGGGGTAGCGCGACCGGCGGCGCAGCCGGACCGCCTCCACGATCGGGTGCAGCCGGGTCGGGGTCTTGAGCTCGAAGAGGTCCAGGGCGCCCCGGCCGACCAACCGGCCGGGCAGGGTGCCCCACTCGGCGGCCATCGCGGGGTTGGCCAGCAGCACGGTGCCGTGGGCGTCGCACAGCGCGGTCGGTATCGGAAGGTGGTCGAAGAGCAGCAGGGCCCAGTTGCGCCAAGTGACCGCCCGGTCGCGCTCCGGCGGCCGGGGGGTGTCGCCCGGTCCGCCCGGGCACTGCCCGGCGGGGTCCGCCTGTCCTCGGGAATCCACTCCGTGCCCCTGCTCGTACTGCTGCTACACCCGGGAGCCGGGCGGTGCAAGCCCGACACTCCGGCAGCCACTACACAATCATGTAGTACGGACCGGTCGCACGGAAGCCCCGCTGCGTCAGGGTGGAGACAGCCGCCTGCACCGTGGCGGCGGCAGCCCGGAATCCCATACCCCGGAGGGCAGTTCACCCATGACCGAGACCCTGCTGACAGCGCGGGCCGGCGGCGGTGACGACGTTCCCGTCATCGATGTTCCCTCTCTCGGCGTCCCCGTCGTCGACCTCTCCGCCGCCGGCCTGACCGACACCCCGGTCCTGCGGCTCATGGAGCTGGCCCGGCGGCACGGCCCGGCCTTCGTGCAGCGCCTGCACGGCCACGACACCCTGTTCGTCAGCAGCCTGGACCTGGTGACGGAGCTGGCGGACGAGCGGCGGTTCACCAAGGCGGTCGGCCCGGCGCTGGAGAACGTCCGCGAGTTCACCGGCGACGGCCTGTTCACGGCCTACAACGACGAGCCCAACTGGGCCAGGGCGCACGACATCCTGATGCCGGCCTTCGCCCTGGGGTCGATGCGCACCTACCACCCGGTGATGCTGGAGGTCGCCCGCCGGCTCATCGCCTCCTGGGACCGCCACGCCGCCGACGGGACTTCGGTGGACGTGCCGGAGGACATGACCCGGATGACCCTGGACACCATCGGGCTGGCCGGGTTCGGGTTCGACTTCGGCTCGTTCCGGCGGGACGAGCCGCACCCGTTCGTCGCCTCGATGGTGCGCTGCCTGGACTGGGCGATGACCCGGCTCAGCCGCGACCCCGGGCTCGACCACCGCGAGCGCGACGAGGCGATGCGCGCCGACGCCGACTACCTCGCCTCGGTGGTCGACGAGGTCATCGCCGCCCGCACCGCCACCGGGAGCACCGAGCAGCGGGACCTGCTCGGTCTGATGCTCACCGCGACGCACCCGGGCGACGGCACCACCCTGGACCTGGCCAACATCCGCAACCAGGTGATCACCTTCCTGATCGCCGGGCACGAGACCACCTCGGGCACTCTGGCCTTCGCCCTGCACAACCTGGTCAAGCACCCGGCCGTACTGCGCCAGGTGCAGCGCGAGGTGGACGAACTGTGGGGCAGCAGAGCGGAGTTGGCGCCGACCTTCGAGGACGTCGGCCGGCTGCGCTACACCCGTCAGGTGCTGAACGAGACCCTGAGACTGTGGCCGGCCGCCCCCGGCTTCGGCCGCGAGGCCCGCCAGGCCACCCTGCTGGGCGGCCGGATCCCGGTGCACGCGGGGCAGGTCATCGGCGTGGTCATCCCGATGCTGCACCGCGACCCGGCCTGGGGCGACAACCCGGAGCTGTTCGACCCCGCCCGGTTCGCGCCGGAGGCGGAGGCGGCCCGCTCCCCGCACGCCTTCAAGCCGTTCGGCACCGGTGAACGCGCCTGCATCGGCCGCCAGTTCGCACTGCACGAGGCCACCATGCTGCTGGGCATGCTGGTCCACCGGTACCGGCTGATCGACCACACGGACTACCGGCTCGCACTCAAGCAGTCGCTGACCATCAAGCCGAACGGTTTCACCCTCACCCTGCTCCCGCGCACCGACCGCACGCCCCGGGCGGCGTCCGCCCCCGCCGACCGCGCACCGGGCACGGACACCGCGCTGCCCACCCGGGCCCGCCAGGGCACCGGCGCACTGCTGCTGCACGGCTCCAACTACGGCACCTGCCGCGGCTTCGCCTCTTCACTCGCCGAAGAGGCGGCCGAGCTCGGCTTCGGCACCGCCACCGCACCGCTCGACGCGTACGCCGGCGGCCTGCCCACCGACCGGCCGGTCGTCATCACCGCCGCCTCCTACAACGGGCAGCCCACCGACGACGCCGCCGCCTTCGTCCAGTGGCTGGAGAGCGCCGGGCCCGGGGCCGCACAGGGCGTCAGCTACGCCGTCCTCGGCGTCGGCGACCGCAACTGGTCCGCCACCTACCAGCGCGTCCCGACCTTCATCGACGAGCGGCTCGCCGCCCTCGGCGGCACCCGTCTGCTGGACCGGGCCGAGGCCGATGCCTCCGGCGATCTGGCCAGCAGCGTCAAGGAGTTCGCCGGCGCGCTGCGCACCGCCCTGCTGCGGGAGTACGGCGATCCCGACACGGCCGGCGCCCGGCCGCGGGCCGGGCAGGACGGCCCCGCGTACACCGTCACCGAGGTCACCGGCCAGGCACTCGACGCACTGGCCGCCCGGCACGGCATGACGGCGATGACCGTGACCGAGACCGGCAGCCTCACCCGGCCGGACTATCCGCGGGTCAAGCGGCTGGTCCGGCTCGCCCTGCCGGAGGGGACGGACTACCGCACCGGGGACCACCTCACCGTGCTGCCCGCCAACGACCCGACCCTGGTCGAACGCGCCGCCCGGCTGCTCCGCACCGACCTGGACACCGTGCTGAACATCGTTCAGAACCGGCCGCGCCGCAACGGCCTCGCCGTCGACCGTCCACTGACGGTGCGCCAATTGCTCACCCATCACGTTGAGTTGCAGGACCGACCGACCGCCGAGCAGCTCACCGTACTGGCCGAGCTGAACCCCTGCCCGCCCGAGCGCTCCGCACTGCGCTCGCTCGCTGAGGACTCCCACGCCCGGGCCGCCGACCACCGCAGCCTGCTGGACCTCGTCGAGGATCACCCGGCCCTGGCGGTGGCGCTGACCTGGCCGGTGCTGCTGGAGCTGCTGCCGGCGATCAGGCCGCGGCACTACTCCGTCTCGTCCTCGCCGATCACCGACCCGCACCACGTCGACCTGATGGTCTCGCTGCTCCAGGCTCCCGCACGCTCCGGCCGCGGCACCTTCCGCGGCACCGGATCCGGCTACCTGGGTTCGGTCAGGCCCGGAGACACCGTGCTCGCCCGGATCCAGCCGTGCCGCGAAGCCTTCCGGATCCACCACGGCGCCGGCACCCCGGTGATCATGATCGCTGCCGGAACCGGCCTGGCCCCCTTCCGCGGCGCCATCGCGGACCGCCGCGCCCACCTGGCGGACGGCGGCCGACTCTCCCCGGCGCTGTGCTACTTCGGCTGCGACGCGCCCGACGCCGACTACCTGTACGCCGCCGAACTGCACGCGGCGGAGCGGGCCGGGGCCGTCTCCATGCGTCCCGCCTTCAGCGCGGCCCCCGCCGACGGCCGGCGCTTCGTCCAGGACCGGCTGGCCGGCGACGCCGACCGGGTCTGGGAGCTGCTGACCGCCGGCGCCCAGGTCTACGTCTGCGGCGACGGCGCCCGGATGGCACCCGGTGTCCGGGACGCCTTCCGGGCCCTGTACCTGGAACGCACCCCCGGCGCCGACCTCGCCGACGCCCAGGGCTGGCTGCAGACCCTGATCGCCCGGGGACGCTACGTCGAGGACGTGTACGGCGGCTGACTTCCCCTCACCTCGCCGGCCGGGGCTGCCGAGGCCTCGGCCGGCCGGAGCACCGGACCGGCGACCCGGCCCCCCTCGTCCTGGCCTGCTGATCCGTCCGGGTGAAGCCCCGGTGTGAAGGTGGAACTCGCGGCGCTCGCGAACCGGGCTCGGCTAGCTTCGCGCTGTGGATCGTCTCGTCTCGTTCTCCCAGCTGCTGCAGCGCCCACTGGTGGGGCGCGGCGGCGAGGTGGTGGGCCGCCTGTCCGATGTGATCATCCGGCTACGGGGTCGCGACTACCCGCTGGTGACCGGCCTGGTCGTCCGGATCGGCAGGCGCGAGGTGTTCCTGCCCATCGAGCAGGTGGCCTCCTTCGACGGTGGGAGCACCCGGCTCACCAGCGAGGTGGTGGACCTGCGGCCGTTCGAACGGCGCGAGGGCGAGGTGCTGTTGCGCGCGGACGTGCTCGGGCACCGGGTGATCGACGTGGTCGGCGTCGAGTTGGTCCGCGCCCACGACCTGGAGCTTCGCGAGCGGCCGGACGGCTGGGTGGTCGACCGCCTGGACACCCGTCCGCACCGCCCCCGCTGGTTCTGGCCCACCCGGACGGAGCCGCACTGGCGGGACTGGAAGTCCTTCGAACCGCTCATCGGACACGCCCAGTCGGCCCGGGTGCGCGGTCCGTTCGGCCGCCTCGGCCGGCTCAAGGCCGCCGATCTCGCCGACCTGCTGGAGGACGCCAACCGCACCGAGTCGGAGGAGATCCTGGAGACCGTCCACTCCGACCCCGAGCTGGAGGCTGACGTCTTCGAGGAGTTGGAGCCCGACTCGCAGACCCGCCTGCTCGCGGAGAAGGACGACGCCGAGATCGCGGCGGTCCTCGCCCGGATGCGGGCGGACGACGCCGCCGACGCCATCAACGACCTGCCGCAGCGCCGCCGGCAGCCCGTCCTGGACGCGCTGCCGGCCGGACAGCGCGCCAAGGTCCTCACGCTGATGGGCTTCAACCCGTCCAGTGCGGGCGGGCTGATGGCACTGGACACCGTCACCGCGTCCCCGACCGCGACCGTCGCACAGGCGCTGGAGCTGGTCCGCGCCGCCCGTACCCTGCAGCCCGAGGCGATCACCAGCGTCTACGTCGTCGAACAGGCCCGAGCCACGGCCCGGTTGATCGGCACCGCGACCCTGGTGGCCCTCTTGCAGAGCGATCCGGGCGCCCGACTGGAGCAGGTGATGGCCACCGAGCCGGTCCGGGTGCTCCCGGACACCGACGTCGAGGACGTCACCCTGCTGATGGCCGACTACAACCTGCTGACCGTACCGGTGGTGGACGAGCAGGACCGCATCCTCGGGGTCATCACGGTCGACGACATCCTGGAGACGGTGCTCCCCGAGGACTGGCGCCGCCGTGAGCCCGCGCCGCACCCGGCGCGCCGTTCCGACGACAGTACGGCTCCGGACGCATGACCGGCGCCGGGAAGCCGCCGGAACGACCGGAGCGGCCCGGACCGGACACCCCGCCCGAGCCCGGCCCGACCCCGCCGCCGTCCCCGGCACCGGCACCGGCACCGGCACCGGCGGCGGAACCCGCACCGCGCGCGACGCCCACACCGCCTCCGGGACCACCGGCTGTGACGCCGACGCCGACGCCGTCCGGGCCGGCCGCCGGCCCCGCGGCCCGGCCCAGGCCGCGCCCGGCCGCCTCCCCACGCCCCGGCACCGTCGCCGACGAGGCCCGACTCGGCGACATCGAAGGGGCGTTCGGGCGGATTCCCCGGGAACGCGTCGAGGAGCGTCCGGGTCTCAGGGCCCGGCTGCTGACCCTGCTGGCGATCGTCGGTCCCGGCATCATCGTCATGGTCGGCGACAACGACGCGGGAGGCATCGCCACCTACGCCCAGGCGGGGCAGAACTACGGCTACTCGCTGCTGTGGGTGCTGCTCCTGCTCATCCCGGTGCTGATCGTCAACCAGGAGATGGTGGTCCGCCTCGGCGCGGTCACCGGCATCGGCCACGCCCGGCTGATCAACGAGCGCTTCGGCCGGTTCTGGGGCTGGTTCAGCGTCGGCGACCTCTTCGTGCTCAACTTCCTCACCCTCGTCACCGAGTTCATCGGCGTCACGCTGGCCGCGGCCTACCTCGGCGCCTCCAAGTACCTCGTGGTGCCGATCGCCGCGCTGCTGCTGATCGCGGTCACCGCCGGCGGCTCGTTCCGCCGCTGGGAGCGGGCCATGTTCGCGCTCATCGCGATCAGCCTGCTGCTCATCCCGCTCACCCTGCTCGCCGAGCCCCACTGGGGCCGCGCCGCCCACGACTTCGTCGTCCCGAGCATCCAGGGCGGCATCACCGGCGACGCCGTCCTGCTCATCATCGCGATCGTCGGCACCACGGTGGCGCCCTGGCAGCTGTTCTTCCAGCAGTCCAACGTCATCGACAAGCGGATCACACCCCGGTTCATCAACTACGAACGCGCCGACACCGTGATCGGCTCGGTCGTGGTCGTGATCGGCGCCGCCGCGCTGGTCATGATCGCCGACTTCGCCGCCCGCGGGACGCCGTTCGCGGGCGCGTTCACCGACGCGGCGGGCGTCGCGTACGCCCTCGAACAGCACAGCCAGGTCCTCGGCGTGATGTTCGCCATCGTGCTGATGGACGCCAGCATCATCGGCGCGGCGGCCGTCACGCTCGCCACCAGCTACGCCTTCGGCGATGTGTTCAACCTGCGCCACTCACTGCACCGCGGCTTCGGCGAGGCCAAGCAGTTCTACGCCTCCTACAGCCTGATGGTGGTGCTGGCCGCCGCGATCGTGCTCATCCCCGGCGCCCCGCTGGGAGTGATCACCGAGGCGGTCCAGGCGCTGGCGGGCCTCCTGCTGCCCTCGGCGAGCGTCTTCCTGCTGCTGCTCTGCAACGACCCCGAGGTACTCGGCCCCTGGGTCAACCCGCGCTGGCTCAACCTGGTCGCCACCCTGATCATCGCGGTCCTGCTGCTGCTCTCCGGCACCCTGATGCTCACCACGCTCTTCCCCGCCGTCGACGTCAGAACTCTCACCGTCTGGCTGGCCGTCACCCTGGTGACCGGCCTGACCGTGACCGGCGCCGTCCTGTGGCTGGCTGGCCGCCGCCCGGGCGCCCGGCGGGCGCCGGTGCCGGTCCTCTCCACCGCCGAGAAGCTCGCCTGGCGGATGCCGCCGCTGGCCCTGCTCAAACCCGTCCGCTGGTCACCGGGTCTGCGGCTGGGGATGCTCGCACTGCGCGGCTATCTCGTCCTCAGCACCGTCCTGCTCCTGGTCAAGGCCATCCGCCTCGGCAGCGGCTGACCACCGACCAGCAGCACCGCGAGCGCCGCGAGAGTGAGCAGTCCACCCGCCAGGAAGGTCTGCCGTACCGCCGTGCCGTGAAGGACCAGCCCACCGAGCAGGGCGCCGGCCGCGATACCGGCGTTGTAGGCACCGGAGTTGGCCGCCAGCGCGATCTCGGTGCGGCCGGGCGCACAGCGCAGCATCTGGTTCTGGGTGGCCGTGAACACCGGTCCGAGCGAACCGCCCAGGACCACCAGGGCCGCGACTGCCGCCGGTCTGGACCCGCCCGCCGTGTACAGGCCCAGCATGCCCACCGCCTGGGTGGCCACCGGGGTGATCAGGGTGCCGCGCGGGAAGCGGTCCAGCAGCGGCCCCACGGCGCTCACCCCGAGCACCCCCGAGACGCCGGAGACCAGCAGCAACGCGCCGACGGCGCTGTCGGAGAAGCCGCTCGTTCCGAGGAGGTCCACCAGGTAGGTGTAGCCGGTGAACGCTCCGGTGACGGACAGTGCGGTGGTCGCCAGGACGATCGCGAACCGGCGGGTGTCGCGGGTGGCGGCGTAGGCGGCGTGCCCCTGGTCCGGGCGGGTGGTCGGCAGCAGCAGTGCGATGACCAGCAGGGAGACCAGGCCGAGTCCGGCCACGACCACGAGCGGAAGCTGCCAGCCGCCGCGCCGGCCCAGCCAGGTGCCCGCGGGGACGCCGAGGACCAGGGCCAGCGACCCGGCGGCCGACAGCACCCCGACCACCCGCCCGCGGGCCTCGGGCGGGAACAGACCCACCGCCACCGGACCCATCACCGCCCAGAACAGCGCCTGGGCGAGCGCGGTCACCAACCGGGCGGCCAGCAGCAGCCGGTAGGAGGAGCCCGCCGCCGGCAGCAGGCTGGCCAGCGCGAGCGCCGCCAGCAGCGCGCTGAGCACATGCCGGCGCGGCACGGCCCGGGTGGCGTGCGCGAGCGGCAGCGAGGCCACGGCGACCGTCAGCCCGTAGCCGGTGACCAGGTACCCGATCGCCGGCAGTGACACCCCGAGGTCCGCCGAGATCAGCCTGAGCAGCCCGATCGGCAGGCTCTCCGTGGTGTTGAAGGTGAAGGCCGCCAGCATCAGGGCCGCCAGTACCGCCACTGCGCGCCGGCGGTCCGGCTCTGCCGCCGCCATACGGTCCCCTCTCTGCGCCGGACGCCGGTTCGCTTCCAACGTACCCACAAGTCGGCGCTCTCCCAGGGTGTTCTACCGCCTCCGGGCGGGTCGGCACGGCGGTTCACGCCCCGGCGGCGCCGTCCCGGCCGAACCGGGTTGAGGGCACATGACACGCACGCCACTGCACCGCCGCCCCGCCCGTAACAGGTACGCGTCAAGCCGGCCGGCACCCCCACCCGGTGTACAGGCAGTGGGTGACGTCCAGGAATCCGGGATCGTCCAACATCGCCAAACCTTCGGCCAATTGGGCTTCGGTGAGCCGGTTCTGGGCGATCAGCTCTGGACCGATCTGCTCGAAGAACAGCCTCATGAAGGCGTCGACGGCTCCGCCGTCACCGACGATCAACGGGTGCACGGCCAGGCCGAGTTCGGTCAGCCCGGCCTCCGCCAGCGCGGCCGTCTGCCGACGGCGGGCCCAGGTCAGATCGCCGCCCTGGGCGGCCAGGATCTCCTCCAGCGCGCGCATCGCGCGCCGCCAGGCCGGATACGGCGAGGAGTCCGTGGTGAAGTTGACGGGATCCTCCAGGACCAGCCGGCCGCCCGGGGCCAGCCAGCGGGCCGCCCTGGCGATCATGCGCTCGGGGTCCGGCAGATGCATCATCAGCGCGCGGGCGTGGACCAGGTCGAAGGAGCCGGGCGGGAACTCGGCCTCCCGCAGATCCCCCTGGACGATGTCGAGGTTCCCGAGCCGGCCGGCATCCAGAAAGCGCGTGTCCACATCCAGGGCCACGACCCGGCCGTCCGGACACTGCCCGGCCAGCCAGCGGGCGATTCCCCCGGCCCCGGCCCCCAGTTCCAGGCACCGCCAGTCGCCGCGCAGCCCCCGGTCGGCGAGGACCTGCCGGGTCCACCCGTCGGACATCCGCTCCAGCGCCTGCAGCCTCTTCAGCTCGGTCGGCCGCTCATGGCTGAGCACCCCGGCGCTGTACCTGTCGAGCGCGGCCGCCTCGCCCACCGGGCGCTCGGGACCGCCGTCGGCCTGACTCATCGCCACCTCCGTTGCAGGAAGTCCGGTGCCGGCCGCCACCACGGCCCGCGCCGGGGAACACCGTCCCGGAACCCGCTACGCCTCGCCCATCCGGAGGCGGGCTTCTCCGCCGCCCGTGTCGTTCGTGCGGCAAGGCTGCGGGCCGGGGCCTGAGGACGTTCAGGGGTGTACCCACCGGGCTAATGTACCGCCGTACCCCTCGGGGCCGGCCGACGCGGCGAGGAAGGAGGAGCGCGAAGGCGACTACCGGTCAACTGTCACCAGTCGGAGTGCGGAGTGCGAGGATGGCCGACGTGATCGAACCGCAACTCGACATCCGTATCGCGCGTCCGGTACTCGACCTGGACGCCAGCGAGGACTTCTACGTCCGGGGCCTGGGTCTGGATCTGCTCTGCCGGATCGCCGGACGGCCCGAGGCCGGTGAGCGCGACCTGCTGATGGTCGGTCCGGCCGATGGCTTCTGGCACCTCGAACTCACCGCGAGCAGCGCCGACCCGGTGCAGCCCACACCGACCCCGGAGGACCTGCTGGTCGTCTACCTGGGCCGTCCTGTGCCCGAGGAGGCCGTCGCGCGGGCGGTCCGGCACGGCGGGACGGTCGTCCCCTCGCACAACCCGTACTGGGACCGCTGCGGCGTCACCTTGGCCGACCCGGACGGCTACCGGGTCGTCCTCACCGACCGGACCTGGCGCTCGGTGACGTCGGACCGGACGGCCACCGGGTCCTGAGTCCGGCCCGACGCCCCGGACCGGCAGGCCACTGCCCTCTTCCCGACCATGCCCCCGGGCCGCCCGCGGGCCCGCCGCACGCCTTCGGCCGACGGACCCGCGGATCACCCGGCCCGACCGACCGGGAGCCACAGTTGTCCGTACCGCTCACCACCACCGCGGCCCAGCCCGCCCGGCTCGCCCAACTCGCCCAGGCCATGACGGAATCCGGCGCTGACGGGCGGGCGAGAGCCGACGGGGCCGCCGCATGAACCACGACCTCGCCCGACTGGCCCGGCTGCTCGGCGCACCGACCGGGGCCCGGCCCAAGGACTGGCCCGCCGTCGCCCGCCGACTGGGCATCGAACTCCCCTGGGACTACCGGGAGTTCATCGACACCATCGGCGGCGGGCACCTCGACGACCACCTGTACGTCCTGGAGCCGGACTGCGCCAACGAGAACTACGATCTGGCGGACAACATCGAGGAGCGCGCCGAGGCCCTCGAGTACCTCTGGGACGGTTCGGAGGATCCGCCCGCCCAGCTGGACGAGCCGGGCGCACGCCTCATCGCCTGGGCGTCGACCGACAACGGGGAGTTCCTCTACTGGCTGGCCAGACCCGGGCAGCATCCCGACGACTGGACCGTCATGGTCAACGAGGCCCGCGGCGACTGGTGGGAGCACTTCGACCTGGGCTTCGCCGAGTTCCTGCTGTCCACCCTCGCCGGGAACGTCCGATCCGAGATCATCGCCTACGCCTTCCCGAGAGATCCGCACAGCTTCCGGCCACTACACGGCGGCGGATAGCGGGCCGCTCCGGGCTCCAGCCACTCCGTAATCGATTGCGCATCCGGATACAGATCTGTATTCATATACGCAGCTGCATACGAGTCTGCCCGAGGGAGGAAGCCGGACGCGGGTGCCCGCCGGTCGGCGGACCGCCGCGTTCTGCCGCGAACATGGACACCGAACTGTGGAGACTGAGCGCGACGGCGCTCGCGGGGGCCGTCGCCGACGGCGAGGTCAGCGCCCGGGAGGTGACCGAGGCCCATCTGGAGCGGATCGCCTCGGTGAACCCGGCCCTCAACGCGATCACCGGCCCGCTGACGGAGAGCGCCCGCCGGGCGGCCGCCGAGACCGACCGCCGCCGCGCGGCCGGCGAGCCGCTGGGGCCGCTCGCCGGCGTGCCGTTCACCGTGAAGGAGAACATCCACGTCGCCGGCTCGGCGACCACCTTCGGCGTGCCGCGCTTCCGCGACCTGGTACCCGCCTCGGACGCCCCTCCCGTGCGGCGCCTGCGGGCAGCGGGAGCGATCCCCATCGGGCGAACCAACCTGCCGGACATGACACTTGGCGGCCTGCACACCGTCAGCACCCTGTACGGGGACACCCGCAACCCGTGGGATCCCGCGCTGACTCCCGGCGGGAGCAGCGGCGGCGACGCCGTCGCGGTGGCCGCCGGGATGGCACCGCTCGGGCTCGGCAACGACTCCGGCGGCTCACTGCGCATCCCGGCCGCGTTCAACGGTGTGGCAACGCTCAAGCCCAGCTACGGCAGGTTCCCGATGGACCACCGGATCGGCCCTCAAGATCCCTCCCTGTCCTCCCAGTTGTTCCCCGTCGACGGGCCGATCGCACGGACGGTGGCGGACCTGCGCGCCGTCTGCGAGGTCCTGTCCGGCTCCGACCCGCAGGACCCGCGAGCCGTCCCCGTACCGCTCGACGGCCCGCCGCCGGCCCAAGGGGTCCGGGTCGGTGTGGTCCTCGACCCGGCCGGGCCCGGTCCCGCCCCCGAGGTGCTCGCCGGGCTCGACTCGGCGGCCGCCGCCCTGGCGGACGCCGGGTACCGGGTCGAGCACGTCGAGGTGCCCCGGCTGCAGGAGGCCGTGGAGGGCTACCGCGACCTGATCTACACCGAGTTCGCGCTGATCTGGCCGGCCGTGCGGCAGTTGCTCACCGACGACAGCAGCCGGCACATCGAGTACTCGCTGGCTGAGCGACCGCCGGTCGGCCTCTCCGAGTACATCGCGCTGCCCGGCCTCCGCCTCGGCATCCAGCGCGACTGGGCCGACCTCCTCGAACGGTTCCCGCTGCTGCTCGGCCCGGCGTACGCCGGGCTGCCGCCCGCGCCGAAGACCCTGCTGCGCGACGTCGAGGACAACACCCGGACCTTCGCCGCGGCCCGGCTGTGCCGGGCGAGCACCTTCGTCGGGGTGCCGTCGGTCGGGGTACCCGTCGGCATCGCAGGCGGGCTGCCGCTGGGCGTCCAGGTGATCGGCGGGATGTACCGGGAGGACCTGTGCCTGCGGGCCGCGGCCGCGATCGAGGCACGGCTCGGGGTACTCACACCCGTCGAACCACGGTCCTGACGGAGCCGGCCCGGGAGGGGAATCCCGTCGCGGCGGGCGGCCTGGACAACCGCCGCGCACGGCAGCCGCCCGGAACCCGGTCACCCCGCCGGCCGCCCCTGCCAGGCCGCCGCGCACAGGGCGGTGGCCAGCTCCTCCTGGTAGCAGGCTGCGGCGAGCCATGACAGTGCGAAACCGACATGGTCGTCGGCGCGCAGCCGACCGAACACGTCGCGCTCCTGTTCCGCCGCCGCCGACCGGAGTCCGGCGAGGAGCTGCTCGCCCGTACCGAGCCCGGCCTCGCGCAGCAGGCGGGCCTCGGCCGCGCCCTGGGTGAGGTTTGCGGTCAGGGCCCGGCGGCCGCTGGTGACGACCTGTTCGAGCCGACGGGTGAGCAGGTGGACCGGCGGCTGCGAGGCTTCGAGGGCCTGCGACGGCGTCGGCCGCTCGGCGTCGGCGTCCGGCGGCAGATCCGCCCGTTGCAGCCGCTCCAGTCCGAGGCTGACCCGGTGCTGACGCTCGTTCGACAGGCCGAGCGTCGGGGCGTCCTCCCCCCGCGCGGTACCGACCGCCAGCAGCCTGATGCGCGGGTGGGCGGCGCGCTCCAGGCGTCCGATCACACGCAGGCGCAAGCCGGGCGCGGCGGCCAGCAGCGCGAGGTTGCTGCGGAAGGCGAGCTTCGGATGGTCCTGGGCGGGGAGCAGGGCGACCGTCAGCCCTGCGCAGTCCGCCAGCAGCTGCGGGGTGGTGAAGCCCGGGACCGCCCCGGGGCCGAGCAGGGTGACGTCGAGGAAGAGCAGTCCGGTCCCGGCGGGGCGCAGTTCGTACGGTGTCCGTTCGGCAGCCAGGGCACGTTCGGCCTGGACCGCCGGCGGCTGCTGCCAGAGCCCGGCGACGGGCGGCTGGTGCCAGTCGGCACCGGCCGCCCGCACCGCGCGGACCTTGGCACCCGCGCCGAGGCGGCCGGAGACCGTCCGGGTGGCGCCCTGGACGACCAGGCCGGCCCGGGCCAGCTCCCGGTGGGAGAGCGTGGCGTCGCCCAGCCGTACCGACCGGGTCGCCGCTGCCTGGGCGAGCTGCGCGGCCTCGACCGGATCGCTGTGCGGGGTGATGTCGGAGACCGTGGAGAGCCGGCCGTCGGCGTCCACCGTCCACACCGTGACTCCGGCGTGGGTGGCGCTCACCAGCGGTTCGGCGAACAGCCCGTAGAGGCGCAGCGATCCGGCCTCCTGGTAGGTCTGGCGAGCCGTACCGCGCAGCTCGCCCCCGGTGCCGATGGTGGTGACCGCCAGCAGTTCGCGGTAGGCGGTGGCCAGGTCGGCGAGCCGGTGATCGGGTTCGCCGGCGCGGGCCGCGCGCAGCCGGGTGACCACGGTGGCAGCCAGGACGGCGGGCCGGTGCAGGCCGAGCAGCCGGGCCTGGTAGGCGGTGCGCAGCAGCTCGGCCTGCGGGACACCGCCGGCTCCGCTGACGCCGGCCGCCAGCGCGGCTGCAGCGGAACGGCGCAGCCGCTGGACGGCTTCGGTCTCGGCCGGGGTGAGCCGGTCACCCGGGTCTTCCCCAGGGCGCTCACCGGTCGCCGGGGTGGGGGTAGCTGCTGCCTCGTCGGGCTTCGCGGTACCGGTCGGCGGTGTGTCCGGGCCCGGTGGCGCACCCGTGGACGCGGTGGTTCCGGGGCCGGCGCCGTCGCCGTCGGGTTCGGCGGCGGGGCCGGGTTCGGCGAGGTCGGTGTCGGCTGCGGCGAGCGGTGCGGCCGTGACGACGGCGGCCCGGTGCAGGCAGGCGGGGGCCAGCAGGCAGCTGCAGCGCACGTCGGCGGCGGTGCGGATCACGCCGTCCGGGGCGTGCAGGACCAGTACGACCTCCTCGTCGACCTGGATACGCCACTCGTCGCGCGCCGAGTCGCCCGTCCCATCACCCGTCCCGTCCTCCGCGCGGACGGACGACCGGACCGCCGGCCGGTCGGCGAGCTTGGCGGCGGCGCCGTCCAGCCGCTTCTGCAGCCTGGGCGACAGCGCGGAGACCAGCTCCGCGACCGCCTCGGCCCGTACGGCGGGCCACTGTGCCGGAGCAAGCGTCTGAGAGTCTGTCAACGGATCTTCTCCCCCACCCAACGGGCCAGTTCCAACGGGCTAAGCGCCGCCACCGGCATTCCGGCCGCGACGAGTTGCCCGGCCACCGCCTTCGAGTAGCGCGCCTTCCCGGTGTCGTCCAACGCGGCGCAGCCGAGCAGGTGGCATCCTTCGCCGATCAGGGCTCTGGTCTCGGCGAGCAGGCCGCCGAGCGGGTAGCCCTCCTCGAAGTCGCTGACCACCGCGATCAGTGTCCGGGAGGGCACGGTGACCAGCTCCCTGGCGTGCCTGAGGCCGGCCGCGATGTGCGTGCCGCCGCCGACCCGTACCTCCAGCAGCAGCCCGAGCGGGTCGTCCACCCGGCCGCTGAGGTCGACCACGCCGGTCGAGAACGCCACGAAGTGGGTGGTCAGGGACGGCACCCCGGCCAGGACGGCGGCCGTCAGCGCGGCCCAGACGGTCGAGGCCTCCATCGAGCCGGAGACGTCCACCACCAGGATCAGCCGCCAGTCGTTGGACCTGGCGGCCCTGGTCCGGAAGACGGGCCGCTCCGGGACGATGACGGTGGAGCCGTCCGCGCCGGGCCGTGCGGTGGCGAGGTTGGCCCGGATGGTTCGGGCGAGGTCCAGCCGGCCGCCGGGGCGGCGGCCCGCCCGGGGCAGGGTGAGGCCGGTCAGGGCTGGCCGCAGGGCGGTCGCGAGCTGCCGGGACAGCTCGTCCACCAGGCGCCTGACCAGCGGGCGGAGGGCGGCGAGCCGCGACTCGGGGAGCCCTCCGGCGTGCTGGAGCACGGTGCGGAGCAGTTCGACGGAGGGCCGGGCGGCCTCCGGGGAGAGCGTCGCGAGTACGTCGGTGCGGCCCTGGCCGGCGGCCGCGGCGAGCACCTCCTCGCGGATCCCGGGCCCGAACAGCGCGGCCAGTTCCTCCGACCACTCCCGCACCCCCGGGTACGGCGCCTCGCGGCCGCCTCGCCCGCCGCCGGTCAGTTCGGGGCCGCAGCCCTCACCCCGGCCGGTGCCGTACAGCTCGTCGAGCGCCGTGGCGAGGCGGGCCGCACGCCCGGTGAGGGCGCGGCTGCCCGGGCGGCCGAGCACCAGCCGCCAGCGGTCGGCGGGCGGGAGCGCGGGGGCGGACGCGGGGTGTCCGGACTCCTGGGGTGAGCGGGGCGGTGGCTCGGGCGCCGGGCGCAGCACGGCAAGGGACGACGGCAGGGCGGGTGTCGGCACGTGGGCCGCGGCCTCCATCGGCCCCTCGATCGCACCGTCGGCCGACATCGGCGGCAACAGGCCCTTTTCGGCGAGTATTTGACGCACCGTCATGTCAGCCCGGGCCCAGGCGGCGAGGGCTGTCGGCGCAACCTCGATGGGCAGGGTGTCGACCTGTTCGCCGAGGCGTTCCTCGATCAGGGTGAGCAGCCGGTCGCGGGCGGCGGGGCTGAGCGTGTCGAAACCGGCGCGCAGGGCGGGCAGCCGGTCCAGGAAGGCGTCGTCGGGGAGTTCGGTGACGCGCCCCAGCAGCGGTTCGAGCGCGGCCGGCGCGGTGGCGAGCAGGCCCTCGGCGGCGGTCAGCAGACCGGTCAGGGCCCGACCGAGGGCCGCCCGGCCGTCGGGTATGGTGGCGGCGTCCGTCCAGGAGGCGACCCGTTCGCCGAACCGGGCGGTCCCCTGGTGGCCCAGCAGCACCCGGACGGCTCCGGCTGCGCCCCTGACCAGCGGCGATCCCTGGTCGGCGAGGCGCCGCAGGGTGTGGTCGAGGCGGATCCCGCCGTGGGTGTCGGCCCGGCGGGCGAACTCCACCAGTGCCCGGGCGTCGGCCGGGTCGTCGGAGCCGGTGAGCCCTTCCAGGCCCCGTACGGCGGCGGTGGTGAGCAGCTCGGTGGCCTCGGCGGCCGGGCCGAGCAGGTCTGCGACCGCCTCTCTGCCTGCGATGTGCCCGGCGGTCAGCCGGTCGAGCAGGGCGAGGCCGTCGAGGAGTTCGGTGAGAGTGGCGACGGCCGGGAGCACCTCGGCCAGCTGTGCCAGCCGGGTGGCGGTCAGCGTCGCGAGGGCGCATCCGGCGGCGTCGGCGAGGCCGTCGATGATCTGCCGGGCGGTCGGACCGCCGGCCTCCTGCTCGCGGCGCAGCCGTTCGCCGAGGACGCCCTCGGCGGCCTGGTCCGGCGTCACGCCGCGCATGCCGGCGACCGTCAGCATGGCGGCGACGGCGGGTGTCCACTGCACGCGCCAGCGCGATCCGAGTGCGTCGGTGCCGCCCGCACCGCTGACCGCAAGCCGCTCGCCGTACGGCACGCCGCAGACCTCGAGTCGGCGCAGCAGCAGCTCGCGGCGGGCGTCGAGCGGTGAGCGCAGCGGGTCGAGCCGCAGCTCGCGCTGGGCCTGCCCGGGGGTGTCCGCCGGGCCCGGCAGGCCGAGTTCGGCGAGCAGGGCCTCCACGGCCGGGCCGAGGCCGGTGCGCGGGGCGGCCGGGGTGGGGCTGCCGGTACGGGTGCCGACCAGGACCCGCTCCAGGGCCTGGGCGACGGCCCTCCCCCGGCCGAGCGGCTCGCCCTGGGTGAGCACCGTCTGGACGGCCTCCACCAGTTCGCCGCGGCCCGCTGCCGGCAGGCCGCGCAGCCGGGCCAGGTCGCCGGCCAGCCGCACGATCTCCCGGGCGTCCGCGGGTCCGGCCGGGTGGCCCTGGCCGCGCAGCGCCTCGCAGATCCGGACGGCCGTCCGGACGAGCTCCTGGGCCAGGAGCTCCGGATCCCCGGCGGCGGCCAGCACGGTGTGCTGCCACTCGGGATCACGGATCCCGGCGGGGTAGCCGGAGCGGGCGTCGAGCAGCGGGTAGGTGTACGGGATCAGGGAGATGACCTGCCGCGCCGGGCCGTCGCCCGGCGACGGCCGCTCGCCGGGGCCGGGACGCTCGGTACGCCGGGGCTCCGCGCCGCCCGGGCCGGGGCTGCTTCCGGCGGACGCGCCGGGCTCCGGGCCCCGGGCCGGGCCGTCGAGCAGGGCGGGTGCGTGGAAGGCCCCGATGACGGCGGCGACGCGTTGTCCGTCCGCCGACGCGGCGCGGATGCGGTCGCGCATCCAGGCCTCGCGGCGCAGGTCCAGCGGATCGATGCCGGTGCCGGCGTCCTGTCGCATGGCCCAGCCGACCAGCAGCGCGGCACGGCGCACCTGCTCGGGTGTGCAGCCGGGAGCCGGGGCCTCGACCAGGCGGTCCCAGAGGTCCTCGTCCGGCCTGCCGGTCAGCCGGCGGCGCAGCGCCTCGGCGAGGCCGCGCGTCTCCCGGCCGCCGGTGCGGGCCTCCGGTCCGCGCCGGGCGAGCGGCAGGTCGCAGGCGACGGCGGGCACCCCGTGGCGGGCCGCCCAGCGCAGGGCGGCGAGCTCCGGCGAGAAGTCCGCGAAGGGGTAGAACGCGGGGGCCGCGCTCTCCTCCCCGGTGGCGGCGGCGAGGGCCACCGGCGCTGTGGTGCGCTCGTCGGCCAGCAGGCCGAGCCAGGGCTGGAAGTCCTCGGGCAGCTCGACCAGCAGCACCTGCGGGCGGGCCGCGTCGAGCAGAGCGGGGACCGCCGCGGCGATCGAGGGCGCGTGGTGGCGCACCCCGATCAGGTACGGCCCGGGGGTGCCGAGGCCGGAGGAGGCGAGCCTGTCCCGGCCTTCCCTGGTCTCGGCCTCGACCAGCGGGCGGACGTCGGTGGTCACGGCGCTCAGCCCTCCAGCGCCGAGCGCAGGTCCCACAGGGTGCGCCAGGTCGCGGCCCCCTGCTCGGCCCGGCGGCGGACCGCACCGTCCCAGTAGCCGAGCAGCCGGGCGGTGTCGGCCGGATCGTCCTTGCGGACCACGCCGATCAGCTGTCCGGGCAGCCGCCCGAGCAGGTCGCCGTCGCCGTCGAGGTAGGCGGCGGTGACGCCGAGCGCGGTGGCCACCGAAACGGCCTCGGCGGTGCTCATCACGGTGGACGGCCGCTCGACGTCCCAGCCCTCGACGGACCGGCCGGTGCGCAAGTCCCGGAAGGCCGTCACCAGTGCCTCCAGCACGGTGTCGTCCACCGCGTAGGGCGCGCCGGCCCGGGCGACGGCGGCGGTGGACTGGCGGCGGACCAGCTCGACCTCGGCGGCGAGGTCGGCGATCGGGCCGACCGTCTCGAAGTTGAAGCGCCGCTTGAGGGCGGCGGACATCTCGGAGACGCCCTTGTCGCGCAGGTTCGCGGTGGCGATCAGGGTGAAGCCGGGTGCGGCGTGCAGCTGGCCGTCCTCGCCGGCGGCCAGCTCGGGGACGGCGATCCGCCGCTCGGAGAGCAGCGAGACCAGCGCGTCCTGCACCTCGGGCAGGCAGCGCGTCACCTCTTCGATCCGGGCGACCGCGCCGGTGGTCATCGCGGTGAGCACGGGCGAGGGCACCAGGGCCTCGCGGCTCGGGCCCTTGGCGAGCAGCAGGGCGTAGTTCCAGCCGTACTTCAGCTGGTCCTCGGTCGTGCCTGCGGTGCCCTGGACGGTGAGCGCGCTGGTGCCGCAGACGGCGGCGGCGAGCAGCTCGGAGAGCATGGACTTGGCGGTGCCCGGCTCGCCCACCAGCAGCAGGCCGCGCTCACCGGCCAGGGTGACGACGCAGCGCTCGACGAGCGCCCGCTCGCCGACGAACTTCGGTTCGATGGCCATGCTCTTCCGGCCGCACCTGAGCTTCCCGCCGTCACTGCCGAGGACGAAGGTCACCACGGCGCGCGGGGTGAGCCGCCAGCCGGGCGGGCGCGGGCCCGAGTCGTAGGCGGCGAGGAACTCCAGTTCGGCGGCGTACTTCTGCTCGGGCGGGACGATCTGGCGGTCCCGGGTGGCCGCCCCGTCCGCCGGAGCGGCCTTGGCCGTCCTGCGGTCGGACGGGGCGGTCCTGGCGGTACTGCGGTCGGACGTGGTGGTCTTGTGGTCGGACGGGGTGGCGGGGGTGCTCATCGGCGGCCTCTCCTGCGGTTGTCGGTCTTGAGCTCTTCGTAGCCGGGCAGGTCGCCCTCGGTGATCCGCTGCCAGGCGCGGACGAACAGTGCCGGTGCCGTCAGGTGCGGCAGGATCGCGTGGTTCGCCGGCAGGTCGTACAGGCCGGACTTCCAGGTCTCCACCGGCAGCCCGGGGGCCTTGGCCTCCTGCCAGCCGCCGGGCAGGAAGAGGCTGCGACCGGCCCGGGCCCGCTTGGCCTCCAGGACCAGGTCGGTGGCGGCGAGTTCGGCGCGGGCCTGCTTCAGTCTCGCGGGCTTCCAGCCCGTCCAACGGGCGGTGTTGCGGTCGGTCGGGTCGGGGAGGGCGAGCAACTGGAGGTAGAGGGCGGCGGCGTCCGCGCCGAGCCCGCGGGCCTCGGCCACCTCGGTGACCAGTGCCGGCGCGCTGCGCTGCGGGTCCTGCGCCCAGCCGGCCGGCTCACCGGGCGGGAAGTCGGCGGCCACCAACTGCGCCAGCTCGTCGTCGAGCAGGGCGCGCAGGGCGGGAAGCTCCTGCCTGACGTAGTAGCCGCCGACCAGGCCCGAGAGCAGGTCCACCAGCGGGTCACTCGCGCCGGTGAGCGCGGCCGGACGCAGGAAGGCGGTCTCGCCGTAGCGACTCGGGGCCAGGACGATCGCCTCGCCGCAGGCCACCAGGCCGTCGCTGCCCGCACCGCCCTGCTCGGGCAGCCCTGCGTGGGCGCGCAACACGGCCGCGAGCGGCTTGCCCGCGGTGAAGTGCAGTTCGAGGTTGAGCAGCAGCTGCGGGTCGGCGAGCCGCTTGCGGATCGCCGCCAGCGCGGCCGGCAACAGCGGGCGCAGCCCGTCCCCGTACGGAAGGTGGTAGGCCAGCCAGCGCAGGGCGCTGACCGCCTCGGTCATGCTCTGTCCGTCGGGCATGGCGTGCGGGTCGTCGGGCAGCAGCTCCTGGCCGTCGTCCACCTGGCGCAGCCGCATGGTGGTGGTGCGGGCCAGCCATGGGGTGGTCACCGCGTTGAGCATGTCCTCGATCGCGCCGATGGTCGTCCCGTTGACGGTGGCCTGGGCCTCGTCGGGGAGGGTCACCAGCCGGCCGCGCCGCCGCGTCCAGGCCTTCGCGGCGGCGGCCGTCGCCAGGCCGGTGCGCCACAGCTCGGCCGGCTCGGCGGGCAGCAGGGCCGCCGAGGCGGCGTCCCGGTCCGCCCGGTCGACCGCGCGCAGCCACTGCCGGGCGGCCTTGGCCTGCGCGGTCTTCAGCCCGAGCAGGCCGAGCTGCTCGGCGCCGAGGAAGTCGCCGGACCAGCCGTACAGGCCGGGCGGGTTGGCCAGCAGCAGGGCTGCTCGGGCCCGGCCGATCCCGGTGGCCGCACCGAACTCCTCAACCTGCTCGGGCCGCCAGGCGAGCGGGCCGTGCTGCTCGAGCCGGGCGGTGAAGCCGGTGACCCAGTCGGCCGGCAGGTCGTCGCTGACGCGCTGCTCCTCGCACGCGCCGAAGTGGGCGACCCGGGTGAACTCGCCGGACGGGTCGTGGTCCAGCGCGAGCCAGTCCACCTGCCGGCCCTCGCCGTAGTGGCGCTGGCAGGCCACCACGACCACGGTGCGCTCGCCGCACCGCAGCACCTGGCCCACCCGGGCGGAGCTGTCGCGGGTGCCTTCCTGCTTCTCGGTGAGCGTCACCTGGCGGAGCGCCGGGCCCCGGTCGGCGAGCCAGCCGCGGGTCAGCTCGGTCAGCAGCAGGGCGAGCGCGGACCTGGCCGGCTCGCCGGTGGTGGGTGAGGCGGCGGCCAGCACCAGCGGAGCGGTACGGCCGAGTAGCTGGAGCCAGCCGTGGTGCCGGCTGTCGCCGTGCAGCTTCAGGCGCTCGGGCTCGGCCGTCCATTCGGCCGGGCCGGCCTCCCGGCCGGCGGCCAGCAGTCCGGTGACGGCCCTGAGGTTGGCGAGCACGTGCCAGTGCCGGGACTGGTTCCCGCTCCAGCTGTTGCCGAAGCCGTCGACGGAGCCGAAGACGCCCTGGAGTGCCTCCCGGAGCAGCTCGTCGTGCCCGTGCTCCGGCTGGTAGGCGGCGGGCATCGCGCTGTCGGCCGCGTCGGCCCGGGTGGACGCCGCGGGCTGTGGCAGCGGCGTGTAGCGGGCCGCGCGGGTGGCGGTGTCGGTGGCCAGCCGGGCGAGGCCGGCCACGCCGAGGACCAGCAGCGGATGGGTCAGGCCCGGCAGCACCCGGGCGACGGCCTCAGCCGGGGTGGCCTCCCTCGCCCTGGCGCCCGCGACCTGCCGGGGCTTGCCCTGGATCAGCAGCAGCTCGGGGTGGTGCGGCGGGGTGGCGTCCTCGTCGTCCACGGGCCAGGCGGCGTCGACCAGTTCGGCTGCCTGCCGGTCCGTCACGGCGCGCAGCAGCCGGGAGCTCTCCACGTCGCGGGGACGCAGCGCGTGCCAGTGGTCGAGCGGCGGCACCAGGGACGTGCCTGCGGCATGCAGCTGGCCGGGGCCGCCGCTGGTCAGCTCGGTGTACACCTCGCTCTGTGCACCGGTGCCGTCGGCCGGGCCGAGGGCGAGGTCGCGGTTCTCCGCGATCAGCGCCGGACAGGCGCCGCCGGGCAGGACGAGGCGGCCGGCCGGGTACCGGTCGTAGCGGGAACGGGTGACCGGCAGGGTGACCGTCCGGCCGTCGGTGCCGTGGAAGGTCATCGTGCTGCCGTCGCCGCGCACCGAGCCGCCGAGCGTGGTGCCGTCGGTGCCCAGTGGGCTGTGTTCGAGTCCGGGCTGGAGCGGGAGCAGCCGGGAGAGCTCCGGTCGGAGCGGGCCCGCCTGGTCTCCGGCGGAGGCGAACGCGGGCGGGACGCAGCTGCGGCCGTGGCTGCCGGTCGCCGGGTCGTACTCGGCCAGGGCGAGGCGGTCGCCGGTGCGGTGGAGCGTCCAGTACCCGGTACCGTCGCCCATGATCGTCCGCTCGTGCGGCAGGGTGGTGTCGCCGGCGTGCAGGGCCCGGGCGCCGGTGGCCCGGCCGCCGCCGGGCAGCGGCAGTGAGGTGGGAGCGAGTTCGCGGACGCCGTAGTAGCCGCCGACCAGGCGCTCGCCGGTCAGGGTGAGGACCTCGGCGGGCCGCCCGGACCAGTAGCCGCGCTGCTCGCCGTCCTCGTACCAGGCGACCAGGAGTTCGCCGTCGACGTAGCGCAGCCGCGGGTGGTTCCACTTGGGCAGGTCGGCGGGCAGGCGCAGCTCGTGCTCCAGGAGGACGCCGTCCGGGCCGACCACCACGGCCTTGCGCCCGCGGGAGAGGATCAGCGCGGGCCAGGCGTCCTCGATCTGCAGCTCGTTCTTGGCCGACCGGCCGGGGGCGGCCCCGGGGAGGTCGTAGCCGAGCCGGTGCAGCCCGTCCTCCAGGGCGGGCCAGCCCAGTTCGTCGAGGATGCCGGCCCGCAGGGTGCGGCCGAGCAGGGCGGCCACGTCCAGTCGGGCGATCCTGGCGGCGGCGGCCGGGCTGGCGTCGATGATGGCGTGGCGCACCGGGCCGAGCGAGAGCAGCAGCTTGTGGGCGCCGGCCAGGCCGCGCGCGGTCAGCAGTTCGTCGGCCCGGTCGTCGGCCCAGCGCACGAACTGCTCCTGCAGCACCGGGTACCGGGTGATGAGCCCGCTGAGCTTGCCGGCGTCGGCCGATCCCCAGACCGGCGCGATGGCGTCCTGCAGCATCCGGCAGAAGCGCGGGTCGGCCGCCACGGCTGCCAGGTCGCGCCGGCCGGGGCCGCCGTGCGCCAGCCAGACACCGAGGTTGACGGACATGGCCGACGGCGGGTCCGCGACCGGCACCCGCTCGGCGAGCAGCAGGTCGAGCAGGTTGAGCGCGGTCGGGTGGCTCTGCGAGATCTCCACCGGGACGGCCTCGGCGCGCAGCCGGTCCGCCATCTGCGCGGCGAGTTCCAGTGTCGCCGCGCAGCTGGGGCGGGAGTGCCAGCCGCGGTTGAGGTGGGTGAGCCATCGCTGCAGCCAGCGGGCCGCGGGCTCCGCCGCCGCGGCCGCCGGGTCGGTCAGGAGCCGGTCCGCGCCGCTCTCGCGGAGGATCGCCAGCCAGCCCTCGTCGACGGCGGCATGGTCCCCGCCGCCGGGCGGGGTGGGCAGGATCTCCAGCAGCCGGGCCCGGACCGTCTCGTCGCGGCGGGCCAGCTCGATCAGTGCCGGCCGCCAGGACTTCCAGAGGGCGGCGGGGGCGCGGACGACGGCGGGGACGGGCAGCAGCTCGGCGAGCAGTGCCTGCTCCTGCTCGCGCTGGTCGAGCCCGGCGGCCTTGATCAGCGCCCGGGCGTCCTCGGCGATGCCCGCGTAGGGGGCCATGCCCGCACCGGAGCGCTCGGCGCACAGCTGACGGAACCGCTGCCAGGCGGTCATCGCGTCGAGCCGGCCGGCGAGGTCCTTGACGTACTGGCGCAGGGCCTTGACGGTGAGTGCGCCGCCCAGGGCGAACTCCAGGAAGACGGCGCGCAGCCGCTCCTCGTCGATCTCCAGGCTGAAGGTGCGCTCGGCCTCGCGGGCCTTGCCGAAGAAGGTGGCCGCGTACGTCTGGTTGCCCTGCTCCAGGAAGATCCGGCCGACCTGCTCGCAGTACGTCGGAAGGAAGTGCGGCACCGCGCGCCCGAGGCGGACGGCCAGCCGCTCGAAGCCGTCCTTGGCGTTGCCGGGCTTGGACCTGGCCTGGCGGGCCAGGCGTTCCATCTCCTTGACCACATCCAGCGCGTGGTGGCCGTTGGCGGGGTCGTGGACCAGGGCCCAGGCCGGGAAGCCGAGGGCCTCCTGGCGGACCTGGCCGACCTCGGCCGGCTCTTCGGCCGGCGTCAGGTCGAGGAACTCCAGGGCGAGGTCCTCGGCCTGGCCGAGTGCGCCGGGCACCAGCCGGACCACCGTGCGCCCGTCCAGGGCCGGGTGCCGGTAGGCGCGGGCGGTGAGCACGTCCACGGTGCTCTCGGGGTGGCCGGTGTCCGCCGGGGTGCCGGCCGGGAGGATGCCGCCGCTGTCGAGCAGGCCCTCCCGGTAGCGGTCGTCCGTCGGCCGCGTGGTCGTCGTCCCTGTGGTCGTCATGCCGATCCCTCCCCTTCGATCGTGCGGCCGGCGTACAGCGCGGCGGCCATCCGCATGCCCTCGGACCAGGCCACCGGGCCGACCTCGGCGAGCGGCACCGGCCGCCCGTCCGGGGCCGCCCAGCAGAGCGGGCCCGTCTCGCACTCGTCGTACTCGTAGTAGTCGCCCACCCAGAGGCGGGCCTCCAGCGCCCGGCCGTCCTCGACCAGGGAGGCGACCGCGTAGCCGCCGCGCACCCGGTACCCGAACCGGGCACAGCGGGCGACCAGTTCGCGCAGCTCCCGGTAGCGGCCGCCGGCGTAGGTGTCCGTCTGGACCGCCCTCGGGTCGAGGTCGGCGGGGCGGTGCCAGACCTCCCGGTGCAGCTGCTGGAGTTGCTGGGATACGCCCAACTCGGCCGCGAACTCGCGCAGTTCGTCCAGGTCATCGAGCAGGACGGGGTGCGGTATGCGGATCTCGGGGCCGGCGAGGCGGACCGTGTCGCCGTCCAGGTCGACCACGCCGATGCCGCGCTGCGGGTCCGCGCCGCGCAGGAAGCCCGCGAGGGCGCCGTCGGCGCTCGTCACCACCAGGTCGCGGAGCACCGACTGCCAGGCCTCGTCGGCCCAGACGGCGGTGAGCACCGCGGCGGGCACCGGGAGCGAGCGGACCATCCACCGCTCCGCCTCCAGCAGGCACTGCCGCTGGTGCGCGTCGAGCCACTCGGCCAGCCGGCGCAGCCCGGTGACGGCCGGGTCGTCCTTGAGTTTCGACGGCACCGTCTTCAGCCGGCGGCCGGCCGCGTTGCGGCACGCGACCTTCCCGTCGGATTCCAGGGTGACCTCGTAGCCACCCGCTGCCAGCCATGCCACGACCGTGCCCTCCCAGCTGCCGTTCCTGAGCTGGGTGAAACGTAGCGAGCCGTACTGACAATCGATCACCGTCCCCAGGCTGCGGCCTGCGGAGGACCTGGGTACCGGGCGGCACGGGTACTTCGGCGATCTCCCGGCGGCCCGCGGGCACACCGGTCCGATGGCCGGCCGGGGCGTCACCGCCCGCGCGGCGGTGTGTTGTCCGCGCGGCCGCGGCCCGGACCCCGGAGGCCGAGGTCGCCGGGCTCCAGCCGGAGTGTTGTCCGCGCGGCCGCGGCCCGGGTAGGCCAGGCTGGAGGCCGCGAGGGCGCGGCGTGCCCGCCGCCGACCCGTGCGCCCCAGGCGCACGCCGCCGGCCCGTCGGCGCGCGGGCGGTACCCGAAAGATGGCAGTGCTTAAATGAGCATATGGTCCGGTTTCTGGGCCGCTGGGCCCAGTCGGCCCCTTCTTCCGCCGGCCTGCGGCCGAACCGTCGGCGCGCGCGTCGACGTCCGGGGAACGCTTCCGTGGACGCTCGGCAGCCGCAGGGTGAGTACGGCGGTGCCGGTCCGCCCGCACGGCCCCCGGCCACGCTGATCGGCGTGCACAGCATCGCCGGCCAGGTCTTCGTGCTGCAAGTGGTGATCGTGCTGCTGCTGATCGTCGCCGCAGTGGTTGAGTTGCTGGCGCAGGCCCAGCGGGACAGCACCCAGGAGGCCCGCAACCGGTCACTGGCCGTGGCCCAGACCTTCGCCCACTCGCCGGGGATGCTGGCCGCACTGGCGGCGCCCGATCCGACCGCGATCCTGCAGCCGCGGGCCGAGGCCGCCCGGCAGGCGTCCGGGATGGACTTCATCGTCGTCATGACACCGGAGGGGATCCGCCTCACCCATCCGAACCCGAGCGAGATCGGGAAGCACTACATCGGCACCATCGCGCCGGCAGTGGCTGGCGGCACCGTCACCGAGACCTATGTCGGCACCCTGGGCCCGTCCGTACGCTCGGTGGTCCCGGTGGCCAGGCCGGGCGGCTCGGTCGCGGGGCTGGTCTCCGCCGGCATCACGATCAGCAAGGTGAGCGGAGTGGCCGACCGTCAGCTGCCGCTGATGCTCGGCTCGGCCGCGGCCGCGCTGGCGCTGGCCACCGGCGGCGCGGCGCTGGTGAGCAGGCGGCTGCGGCGGCAGACCCGCGGCCTCGGTCCCGCCGGGATCACCCGGATGTACGAGCACCACGACGCCGTGCTGCACGCCGTCCGCGAGGGTGTGCTGATCGTCGACGGCGAGCGCCGGCTCACCCTCGCCAACGACGAGGCGCGGCGGCTGCTCGACCTTCCCGCGGACGCCGAGGGCCGAGCCGTCACCGACCTCGGGCTCGACGCCAGCATGGCCGGACTGCTGATGTCCGGGGAGACCGCCACCGACCAGGTATACCCGGCCGGGAACCGGCTGCTGGCCGTCAACCTGCGGCTCACGAAGCTCGGCGACGGGCCGCCCGACTTCGTGGCCACCCTGCGGGACACCACGGAACTGCAGGAGCTCGCCGGGAGGGCGGACGTGGCGCGGCAGCGGCTGAAGCTGCTGTACGACGCGGGCGCGGCGATCGGCACCACCCTCGACGTGGTGCGGACCGCGGAGGAACTGACGGAGTTCGCCGTTCCCCGCTTCGCCGACTTCGCCACCGTCGACCTGGCGGATCCGGTGCTGCGCGGTGACGAACCGACCGGTACGAACCTGGACATGCGGCGCACCGCCGTCCACGGCCTCCGTCCGAACGCGCCGCTGTACCGGGTGGGCGACCTGATCACCTGGTCCCCGGCCACACCGCAGGCCCGGGGCTTCCGGACCGGGCACGCCGTGCTCGAGCCCGACCTGCGCCTGGCGCCCGACTGGCAGGCGCAGGACCCCGACCTGACCGCACGGATGATGGCCTACGGCTTCCACTCGCTGATCACCGTGCCGCTCCAGGCGCGCGGAATCATCATGGGCATGGCCAACTTCTGGCGCTCCGCCAAGCCCGAGCCGTTCGAGGAGGACGACCTGTCGGTGGCCGAGGAGCTGGCCACCCGGGCAGCGCTGTGCGTCGACAACGCCCGCCGCTACACCCGCGAGCACAGCATGGCCGTCACCCTGCAGCGCAGCCTGCTGCCGCGCGACCTGCCCGCCCAGGACGCCCTGGACATCGCCCACCGCTACCTCCCGGCGCACTCCAGAATGGGCGGCGACTGGTTCGACGTCATCCCGCTGCCGGGCGCCCGGGTCGCGCTGGTCGTGGGCGATGTGGTGGGCCACGGCGTGCACGCCGCCGCCACCATGGGACGGCTGCGGACCGCGGTCCACAACTTCTCCGCCCTCGACCTGCCGCCCGACGAGCTCCTCGGGCACCTGGACGAACTGGTCCACCGGATCGACCAGGAGGAGACGGCCGCCGGCGACCGCACCGCGGTCACCGGCGCCACCTGCCTGTACGCGGTCTACGACGCGGTCTCCGGGGAGTGCGCGCTGGCCCGGGCCGGCCACCTCCCGCCCGCGCTGGTCCGCCCCGACGGCACCGCGGAGTTCCCCGAACTGCCGGCCGGACCGCCGCTCGGCCTGGCCGGACTGCCGTTCGAGACCGCGCACCTGCGACTGCCCGAGGGCAGCCGGCTGGTGCTGTACACCGACGGGCTCGTCGAGCGCCGGAACCACGACATCGAGACCGGACTGGAGCTGCTGCGCCGGGCCCTCGCCGAGCCCGGCAGGTCGCCGGAGGAGATCTGCGACGCGGTACTGGACGCCCTGCTGCCCGCCGAGCCGAGCGATGACATCGCCCTGCTGGTCGCCCGCACCCGGGTGCTGGCGGACGACCGGGTCGCCAGCTGGGACGTGCCGACCGACCCTGCCGCGGTCTCCCACACCCGGGCCGCCGTCACCCGGCAGCTGGACGAGTGGGACCTGGCCGACCTGGCCTTCAACACCGAGCTCATCCTCAGCGAGCTGACCACCAACGCCATCCGGCACGCCGGCGGCCCGATCCGGGTGCGCCTGCTCCGCGACCGCCAGCTGACCTGCGAGGTCTCGGACGCCAGCAGCACCTCGCCCCATCTGCGCTACGCGGCCAGCACCGACGAAGGCGGGCGCGGGCTGTTCCTGGTCGCGCAGTTCGCCGAGCACTGGGGCACCCGCTACACCGCCACCGGCAAGGTGATCTGGGCCTCGCAGACACTCCCGCAGCCGTAGGGCGCCGTCCGTACCCGGGGCCGTCCGCCCCTGGCCTCTCGGGGGTGGCCCGCTTCACGTGGTGCCGATGCGCCGGCCCGTGGTCCGCTCCGGCCGGATCCGGACCCACAGCGGGTGGCTCCCGCCGGCCCACGACTCGGCCCCGGGCAGCCGGGAGATGCGCGCCACGGTGTCGGCGTCCTCGATGTACTCGGCCGTGCCGGTGATCAGCACGCTCCAGCCCTGGCTCAGGCGGTCGTCGATGTGGTCCGCCTCGAAGGACATCGCCGTGCCCGCCTCGGGGGCGGAGCCGCCCGGCCGGTCCGCGGGGTAGACCACGGTCCCGGAGTCGATGGTGTAGTTGACGGGGTAGATCGCCGGGCCCGGCCGGACCGGCAGGGCGATCCGGCCGACGCCGTGGGTACCGAGCTTCTCCCAGCACTCGGGTTCGGCGAGGTGGATCAGGACCGGGCGCGGCGCCGGGCCGGTCTGCCCCGGCGGGGCGTCGGTCCGCCCTTCGACCAGCTCCCGGTACGTCAGCCGCAGCGCCGCGGCGATCCGGAGGAAGCCTCCGGGGTCGAAGTCGGGCCCCATCCTGATCAGGTGCCGCAGATAGCCGGGGGCCATCGCGGCATGGTTCGCCAAGTCGTCCTCTGTCAATCCGAGTTGACGCATCCGATCGGTGATGCGCTGTGCGACGGCAACCCGATCGGCAGACCGGACGTCGGCGACTTCGGACTCGGTCTTCTCGTTCACCGTGGCCTCTCTCCCTCTGCGGGGCGACGCGGCCGGGTCCACTCGGCACGGTCAGACCCGCGGTGGCCGGGTCGGAACCCGCCGTGGCCGGTCCGTCCCGGTCGGCCTCACTCCGCGCGGACGATCACCACCGGGCAGGTCGCATGCAGCGCGCACTGCTGGCTCACCGAACCCAGCAGCGCACGGGCGAAGCCGCCGCGCCCCCGGCTGCCCACCACCAGGAGCTCGGCACCGACCGCCGCGTCGAGCAGTACGGCGGCCGGGTTGCCGAGCACCAGACGCGGATGCACCTGAACCGGGCACTCCTCCCCGAGCACTTCGCGCAGCTCGTCGGTGAACAGCCGGCGAGCGTTCTCCTCGTCGAGACTGGTGTCGACCACCGGCGCGTTCCAGCCGTACGCCACCGGCGGCTCCCAGGCACTCACCGCGTCCACCGCCCCACCGATCAGCCCGGCCTGCTGGACGGCCCACCGCAGCGCGGCACCCGACGACGGCGAACCGTCGACGCCGACCACGACACGGGGAGCCGCGTCACGGGGAGCCGATTCGTTCCCGTTCACAGGGCACCACCTCACCGCACTCGCGGACACTCTCCACGCTGCGCCCCCGGAGCCCGATCCGCGAGCCGTGCGCCTGGGTCCAACCCGGCGCGGCTGCCGAGGCGGACCTCAGCGCGCGGGCGGGGCCGGGTGCCAGGGAGCGTCGGGCCGGGTCGCCACCGGGGATCCGGTGATCCGCAGCGCGAACAGCCGCTGCTCGTCGTCGAGCGGGCCGAGGTATGTGTGGCCGGTCATGTGGCACCAGGCCGGCAGGTCGAGCGGTGCGGCCGGGTCGGTCGCGATGACGTGCACGATCGTTCCTGCCGGGGCGCCGTCGATGGCGGCGCGCAGCCGGAGCAGGAGGGCGACGCACAGCAGGCCGGTGCCGTCGACGGTGATGTCCGGCCGGGGCCGGGGCCAGGTGTTCATCGGCTGCTCGCGCTCGTGTCGCCGGCCGAGGCGGCCGCGGTCAGAACGTCCGCCGCGGTGGCGACGTCGCCTGGCGTGGCCCAGCGGCCGAGCGACAGGCGCAGGGCTCCCAGCGCCCGGCCGGTGGCCATGCCCATGGCGGTCAGCACGGGCGAGGGCGTGTGGGTGCCGCTGTGGCCGGCGGATCCGGTGGAGGCCGCGATGCCGGGTGCGGCCGGTCCGCCGGCCAGGCCCGGGCGGCCGGGCGAGGGCTGGATCATGCCAGGGCCCCGGTGGCGACGGGGAGTTCGGCAAGGCGCCACTCCAGCATGCCGTCGTTGAGGCGGATCGCGCGGCGCCCCCGTGCGGCCAGCAGCCGGACGGCGTCGTAGGCCAGCACGCAGTACTCGCCGCGGCAGTAGACGACGATCTCGGTGTCCCTGGGCAAGTCGTCGACGCGGTCGGCGAGTTCGTCGAGGGGGACGGAGAGGGCACCGGGGATGTGGCCGGCCAGGTACTCCTCGACCGGGCGCACGTCGAGCACGACGACGTCTCCGGCCGCCGCGCGGGCGCGCAGTTCCTCGTTGCCGACCTCTGTCGCGCCGTCCTGACCGAGGTAGGCGTCCAGAGCGGCGGGCACGGCGGCCTGGTGGCGTTCGGCGACCTTGCGCAGCAGCACCAGCAGCTGGCCGACGTCGTGGCCGGAGAGCCGGTAGTGGATGCGCACGCCCTCGCGGCGGGTGGCGACGAACCCGGCCTGCTTGAGCGCCTGCAGGTGCGCCGAGGCGGTGGTCAGATTCAGCCCGGCCGCCTTCGCGAGCGCGTCCACGGTGCGCTCGCCCTGGGCGAGCAGGTCGAGCAGTTCCAGGCGCTTCCCGCTGGCCAGGGCCTTCCCGCTGGCCGCGAACGCCTCGTACAGCTGCGCCTTCGCGCCGTTCTGGGGCATGGCGTCCTCCACGCTTTAATCCATGAATCCATGGAATATCGTAGCGCAGGCGCGGCAGCGGGCGAGGAAGGCGGCAGCCTCGATGACCAGCCGAGGGGAACCAGGACCTGCTCCGCACCCTCCAGGTCGGCGAACCTCCACCCCCAGAGCCTGGGATGAGCCCGCAGCTGACGCAGCGGCCGCCGGCCGCCGTCGACACCCAGGCGAACACCGGGGAGGCGCGGACGACAACCCTGCAACCCCGACTCGCGCCGGCGTGCGCACCGCGCGTCGACAGGGCGCGGATGGGGCCCTCACCCCATCAAGCCGGAACAGAGCTTCCCGACGGCAGCGCACGGCAACCGCGCGAAAACCCGCAACACTGCCCCAACCAGGGGGAATACCTCACAGAGAGGCTCCCAACCCCTGCCCTCTAGGCATTCTCCACAAATCCATGGAATATCGCAGATAGAACGGGCGCCGAACCCGGATGCAGACCGCACCGGGGTCTCATGGAGGACTGAGATGGGCTTCACCGACGAACACCTGATACCGCTGGTCGACCAGGGGCTGGGCAACAGTGCCTACCTCGTCGACCTGGGCAACGGCAGCGCCCTGGCCGTGGACGCGAGCCGGGACCTGCGCACCCTGCGGGCCGCGGCCGAGCGGCGCGGCCTGACCGTCGCCTTCGCCGCGGACACGCACCTGCACGCCGACTTCCTCTCCGGCGCGGTCCAGCTCGGCCACGACGCCGCGGCCACCGTCCTGGCCTCCGCGGCCGGCCACCGCACCTTCCCCCACGTCGCACTGGCGGAGGGCGACGAGGTCGACCTGGGCGGGCTGACCCTGCGGGCGCTGGCCACCCCCGGCCACACCGACGAGCACCTGTCCTTCCTCCTCCTCGACGGCGCGGTCGAGCTCGGCGTGTTCACCGGCGGCTCGCTGATCGTGGACTCCGCCGCCCGCACCGACCTCCTCGGCCCCGAGCGCACCGAGGAACTGGCCCGTGCCCAGTACCGCTCCCTGCGGCGACTCGCCACCCTGCCCGACCACCTCCCGGTGTGGCCCACCCACGGGGCGGGCTCCTTCTGCGCGGCCCCGCCCGGCGCCGCGCGCACCACCACCATCGGCGCACAGAAGCAGTCCAACCCCCTTCTGGCAGCCCCCACCGAGGACGCCTTCGTGGCCGAGCTGCTGGCCGGCCTCGGCACCTACCCCGTGTACTTCGCACGGCTCGCCGAACGCAACCGCACCGGACCTCGTGTACTCAGCGGCCCCCCGCTGCTCCCGCTGCTGGACGCCGCCCGCATCAAGCAACTCCTCGCGGACGGCGGGCACGTCGTCGACGTGCGCCCGGCCGTCGAGTTCGCCGCCGGGCACATCCCCAAAGCCCTGTCCATCCCGCTGCGCGACCAGTTCGCGACCTGGCTCGGCTGGCTCCTGCCCGACACCGCCCCGCTGGCCTTCGTCACCGGCGCCGGCCAGGACTTGAACGAGCTCGTCTGGCAGGCGTACAAGATCGGCTACGAGCGCCTGGCCGGACACCTGGACGGCGGCATGCGGGCCTGGCGCGACGCCCAAGGCCCCGTCACCGCAACCACGTTGGTCACCGCCGACCAGACCGGCAGCCGCCCCTACCTCGATGTCCGCCAGTACGCGGAGTTCACCGCCGGTCACGTGCCCGGGGCCGCCCACATCGAACTCGGCGACCTGGCCGGCCTCGCCGCCGAGGCCCCGCACGGAGCACTGGTCGCCTGCGGCCGCGGCGAGCGCGCCATGACCGCCGCCAGCATCCTCGAACGCGCCGGCCGTACGGACCTGGCCGTCCTTTCGGGCGGGCCCGCCGACTACGCGCGTGCCCACGGCCGGCCCCTGGTCGACGGCACGGAGGCCGCGCACTCATGAGTACGACGTCCTACGCCGCGCCGGCGAAGCCGTCCCGGCCGGTCCGGCTCGGCCTGCGGGAGAACCGGCTGCAGTTCACCCTCCCGGTCATCGTCAACACCTGCGTGGGCGGCCTGGTCGGGCTCGAGCGCACCACCGTCCCGCTCATCGACGCCGACACCTTCCACCTGGCCAGCGACCTGGCCGCCTTCACTCGCCTCCGGGCGCTCTGACCCGGCGCCGACAGTCGTCGCTCCCGCGCTCCCTCCCTCGTCGTCCGCGACACCGCCGCGCACGTCGCCCTCGAACTCGCCCAGCACCCCAGGCCCGCAACCGGGGAGCAGGGTCCCGGCCTGCGGCCGACCTTCGTCCGCACCACGTGGCGCAACCGCTCCCTGCGCGGCGCCAGCCAGGCCGGGCTGGTCAACAACCTCAACGACGGTCTCACCTGGGGCGTTTTCCCCCTGTTGTTCACCCAGCACGGCCTCGGACTCGCCGCCGTCGGCCTGGTCAAGGGCCTGTACCCGCTGCTGTGGAGCTTCGGTCAGATCCCCACCGGCCACCTCACAGACCGCATCGACCGCAAGCCGCTCACCGTCACCGTCACCGTCACCGGCATGCTGGTCCAGTCCGCCGGCTTCGCCCTCGCCCTCGTCCTGCTCGACCGGCCACTGCTCGCCGGCATCGCCGCCGCCGCCCTCCTCGGCATCGGCACCGCGATGGTCTACCCCGCGCTGATCGCCTCGGTCTCCGACCATGCCCACGGCATGGTCACCGCCGAGGCCCGCCCCGGCTCACCGGGCCGGGCGGCTCGCGGCCAGCAGGTCGTGCAGCAGCGGCAGCAGTTCCCCCGGCTCCGCCTCGGCCAGTTCACCGAACGCCCCGCTGGAGCGGGCCAGGACCACTCCGGCGAAGGCCGCCGCCGCGAGCTCGGCCCGCAGCCGGGGTCGGTCCACCTGCTCGGCGGCGAACCGGTCGCACAGCGGCTGCACCAGCCGCTCGTCGAGGTGACCACGGGCGGCCTGCTGCACCTCGGTGTTGTCACTCGGCAGCACAGCGGCCTGGAAGGAGGGTCCGGGACCGCGCCGGTCGAACCGCTCCAGCAGGCCGCGCAGCCGGTCCTCGTCCAGCAGGTCGGCCGGCACCGCGTCCCCCTGCTCGACCCGTACGGCGGCCAGGTAGAGCTGCATCTTGCTGCCGAAGTAGCGGGCGATCAACGCCGGGTCGACGCCCGCCCGTTCACCGATCTCCCGGGTGGTGGTGCGCTCGAAACCGCGATCGGCGAAGAGCTCCATCGCCGCCTGGACGAGTAGTTCCCGGCTGCGGGCGGCGTCGCGGCGCCGGCCCGGCGCGGGCGCCTTCCCACCGTCCGCGGCCGCCCCGTCGCGCCCCCGTCCCGCCTCGGTCACCGCTCGGCCCGGGTGTGCAGGACCGGCACCTCGGCCTCGCCGGGTGCGATGTCCGCGATGCTCTCGTCCACCATCAGCTCCTCGTCCACGCTGGCCCGGTCGGCCGCCGGGGCGCTGCGCCGCGGCAGGACGATGGTAACCAGCCCGATCACCACCCACACCGCGCAGCTCAGCAGGGCGGCATCCCGGTAGCCGCTGTCGGCGGGCAGCAGCCGTCCTGGCGCGGTGTGCGCCTGCAGCACGGCGCCGCACAGGGCACTACCGGTGGAGTAACCGACGTAGCGCAGCACCTGGTTGAAGCTGACCGCACTGCCGACCTCGTCGGCGGGCACCGCGGCGACGATCAGTCCCGGCATCACCGCGAAGGTGCAGCCGACGCCCAGCCCGGCGACCGCCATCACCACCACGAGTTCCCACAGCCGGCTGCGGGCGGACAGGAAGAGCAGCACCGAGACCAGCGAGACCGCGCAGCCCAGCGGCAGCACCAGGGCGGTGGAGGTGCGCCGGGCCAGCACCGGGACCACCTTGCTGGAGAGTACGGAGAGCACGGAGAACGGCAGCAGCACCAGGCCCGCGACCACCACCGATCCGCCCAGGCCGTAGCCGGTGCTCACCGGGGTCTGCACATACCGGATCACCAGCGACATCAGCAGGTACATCCCGACGCCCGCGACCAGGCCCGCCACGTCGGCGGTCAGCACCGTCCGGTTGGCCAGGGTGCGCAGCTCCACCAACGGGTGGGCGGTGCGCAGTTCGTGCCGGATCCAACCGGCGATCAGCAGCACCGCAGCGGCCGCGACCACCCACAGGCGGCTACTTTGCCCAGCCCCAGGTCTCCCCTTCGCTGAGCACCAGCAGCAATCCGGCGAGTGCCAGGCCGAGCAGCACCGCGCCCGCCGTGTCGAGCGGGTGCCGCACGCGCCCGGTGGCCGGGGGCAGCACCAGGGCGGCCAGCACCAGGGCCAGGGCGCTGATCACCGCGCCGAACCAGAAGCCGGCGTGGATGCCGAAGGACTGCGCGATCAGGCCGGTGATCGGGTAGCCGAGGCCTACGCCGGCGACGGTGGTGATCGAGAGCAGCGCGACGGCCGAGCGGGAGGCCGCGGCGGGCAGGCTGTCCCGGGCGGTGGCGATGGCCAGCGGGGTCAGTCCGAGCCCGACGCCCTGCAGCCCGCGGCCCGCGACCAGCCATCCGAACCCGAGCGGCAGCGCGGCCAGCACGCTGCCCAGCACCACCACGGCGGCCGCGACCAGCGTCACCGTCCGACGCCCCGGCCCGTCGCCGAGGCGGCCCAGCACTGGGGTGGCGACGGCCCCGACCAGCATGGTGATGGTCAGTGACCACTGGGCTTCGGCGAGCGATACGTGATCGGCGGTGGCGATGGTCGGGATCAGCGGGGCGCCGAGGCTGCTGATCACCGCCACCACGGTGCCGAGGAAGACCAGTACGGGCACCAGAGCCCGCTGCCGTCGCGTCGGCCGGCCCGTCTGGGTGTGCATGGACGCGCCCTCCCTTGTCGGAGATCGAGTTGTCATCAAGTGATGTCATCAGACGATGTCTTCAGATGATGACATACTCGCACCGCGCGACAGAAGCCGTCCGGACCAGGCGAACCCCCGGACGCCCGACCCAACCGCACACCGTCAGCGACCAGTTGGTGACTCTCCAGAGTCGACCCAGGGCAAATGGGAAGCGGCCGACGCCCGTTCGGGCATCAGCCGCTTCCCCTGCACCGGCGGCGGGCCGGTCGAGTGCCGTGCCGTCGTCGACCGACAAGGCATTGAACGTTCCCACCCCGGCCGTACGGGAGCCGGGCTCGGCCTGGCCACCCTCCGCCTTCGACCTACTGGTCCCGCTTCGCAGTTCGAAGAAGCTGCAGTGGCTTTGACATCCTCCCCCGGCTAAACCCGGGGGAGGATGTCAACGACGGATCGCGACCGCCCCGTAGCAGGAGGCCTCGGCATCGCTGACCGGATCGGCGGCGGAGGCCTCGTCCGGCCGCCACCTCGGAGTGGAGACGACACCCGGATCGAGGAGTTCCCAGCCGGTGAAGAACCGGGCGAACTGTTCCTTGGTGCAGGCGTGCACCGGGGTGCCGGCCGAGGTGTAGACCTGGATCAGCCGCGCGGCTTCCTCCGGCGCGAAGTCCGGCGTGAAGTGGCTGATCACCAGGGCGCTTCCGGCGGGCAGTTCGGCCTTGATCTCCTCGGCGATCCGGTGCGCCCGCCCCGGGACGAAGTGCAGCAGCGCGTTCATGCTGAGCGCGATCGGCCGGGAGAAGTCCAGCAGTTCCCGGGCCGCGGCCAGTACCCTCCCCGGCTCGCGTACGTCGCCGGGCACGTACGCGGTACGGCCCTGCGGGGTGCTGAGCAGCAGCGCCTGCGCATGAGTGAGGACGATCGGGTCGTTGTCGGCATAGACCACCCGGGCCTCGGGGATCTCCCGCTGGGCTATCTCGTGCAGGTTGGGCGAGGTGGGGATCCCGGTGCCGATGTCGAGGAACTGCCGGATGCCGGACCGGGCCAGCGCGCGGGTGGAGCGGTGCATGAAGGTGCGGTTGGCGCGGGCGGCGGCGCGCGCCCAGGGGAAGACCGCCAGGGCCCGGCCCGCGGCCTCCCGGTCGGCGGCGAAGTTGGTGGTGCCGCCCAGGTAGTAGTCGTACATCCTCGCCGAATGCGCCACATGCACGTCGAGGTTCACCTCGACATCCGATTCGGTGCCTGCTCGCACGGTGTCGTCCGCCACCCACTCCCCCAAGTGTCCGTGGTTCCCCATGTCCCGCGCCCGTCCCCGCGCGCAGGTCCGCCCCGCCGAGCCGGCCTGGCGAACCCTGGCGGACCCTGGCGCGACCCCTGCCACTATGCCCACAACGGGCCCCGGAGAATCAAGGGCCGCATCGACACGAACGATGTGCACAGGCACGGTTGATCAGGAACGAGGCCCGATGGGACACTTGGTGCGTCGGTATGACGAAGTATCAAGTGATGATCAATCAGTCCACCGTTCGCAAATGTCTTTGTGTGATCACTTTCACAACAGCCCTCCAAATGAGCTCCAATGGTCTCGAGGGAACTCCGGTTCCCCTTGAACCGGCCGCACGCCGGAGCACCACGCGGCCAAAGGAGCAGCGGACCGGGCGGCCATCGGAGGGCCCGCCGGGGAGGATCGGGACGTGAACGAAAACGACTGGGCCGTACGGCCGAGTCGGCCCCGCCTGACGTTCGAGGCGTTCTGCGAGACACACGAGCGGGCATGGACGGGATTCGCCCGGGCGCGACTGCGCGACGGGGCGGACGCGGCCAGGGCGGTCGCGACGATGAAGGACCACCTGTGGAGCCACTGGGATCTCGCCCTGCGCCAGGCGGTTCCGGCGTGCTACGCCTGGATGCTCATCAAGGAGCACGTGGCCGACGCCCTCGCGGACGCCGTGCTCAAGGAAGCCCGGCTACCGCCGGAGTCCACCGTGCCGGACTGGGCGAGGGTGGTGCGCCACTTCGCCGACCAGGCCAGGATCAGCCTGGAGTCGCTGGAGGAGCGCGAGGATCTGTACGAGGCGATCCGGCGCCTGCCCGAGCGGCAGCACGACGTGGTCGTCCTGCGCTACCTGCTCGGTCTGCAGGACGCCCGGATCGCGGACTACCTCGGGATCACCGAGGCGAACGTACGCTCCACCGCGAGCCAGGCCGTCAAGCGGCTCGCCCGGGTCCTCGGCCGCGAGGCCGGGTGGGGGGAGGTGCGGTGAACCCCGGATCGGACCGCCTCGCGGGACGGGATCGCCCGGTGCGCGAGAACCGGCGGCCCGCACCTTCCCCGGCCGGCCGGGACGCGCCGGCCGGCCTGCCGCCGAAACAGCCCCCCGGCGCCTCCGGGTTGGCCTGGCGGCGGCTGATGACGGCGCCGGCACCGCTGCCGTCCGAGCACCAACAGGCCGCGCACGAGCTGGACTTACTGGCCTCACTGGTGCTGGCCGCCCCGGCGGCGGCGGCCTCGCTCGACCGGCTGGTCAACGACCGGCGGGTCCACCCCGAGGGCGCGCTGGTCCTCGGGGCGCTGCTGCTGATCACCGGGAACCGGGATGCGGCGCAGTTCTGGCTCCAGTTCGCGGCGGGCGGCGGCAACTACACGGCGGCGTCCTGTCTGAACCTGCTGCACCGCAGCCGTGGCGAGATCGAGGACGCCGACTTCTGGCGGCTCCAGGCGGAGGAGCTGGCGGCCCACCCGCGTCCCCGGCAGCGGGTGCTGGACGCGCCGTACGAACTGCTGCCCGCGCAGGTGCGCGCGGACATAATCGCGCGCTGCTACCACGGCCTGGACGTGCGGCTCCCCCCACGGCTGGCCGCGGTGATCAACCAACTCACCGTGGACGGCGACGACGAGGACCACGGCGAGATCCCGCAGCTGTCCGCCGATCTGGTCCGGAACCTGGCCTCGGCGGCGGGCTGAACGGACCGGCGTGGGGGCGGACCGACGCACGGGCGGTCAGGCGTGGGGGCGGACCGGCGTGGGGGCGCTTCGGACGTCGGCGACGCCGTCACCGCGCAGATCGAGCGGTTCGCACCGGGCTTCCGAGACCTGGTGCTGACCCGGCGGGCCGCCACCGCGGCCGAGGCCGAGCGGTACAACCGCGACAATGTCGGCGGGGACATCGCCGGCGGGCCCGAATTCGGCTACCGCACAAGGAGTCTGATCGACCGGGACGGGCGGATGTCCGGAAGTTCAGGCCTCGGCGGCCACGGGCGGGTGCGGCTCCGTACCGCCCCGGTCCATCCTGAGCGGCGGATACTCGTCCGTCAGCAGGAAGGCATAGGCAAGGACCCTGATCAGCCAGCGGTCGAACCCGACGAGCGCGTCGAACTGGCGCTTCGGATAGCGCCCGGTGCACAGCAGGACCACCGCGGGGCTGGTGAACACCATGGCCACGAGGGCGGCCAGGGCGAGGACGGGGAGGAACCCGCCGATCCACCACAGCAACCGGAAGCTGCCCAGGGAGAGCACGATCAGGAGGTACTGCGGGGTCGCGCGCAGCCACCACTTCACCAGCGCCGCCCCGCGCGGCAGCCGTCGCGGGTAGCCGATGTACAGACGGGCGGGGTAACCGGGCTCGGCGCCCAGGCTGAGCGGCGGATAGCGGTCGGTGGCGAGGGCCCCGTACGAGTAGTACGCCACCCGCCAGGTCCAGCGCAGCACGCCGGTGGCGAAGTGGAACAGCCTGCGCGGATAGCGCCCGGTGCGCAGGACCACGACCGAGGCGACCACGCCGACCGGGACGAAGGCGAGCCAGAGGATGCTCAGCGCGATGTGATGCGGGACCAGGAGGAGCCACTTCACCAGCCACAGCCAGCGGGACAACGGCTCGTCGAGCACCGCCTCGACCCTGATCGGCCGGTCCGCCGCTGTGGTCGTCGCCATGGCCCTGGGCTCCTTCTCGGTCACGAGGGCCGATGCCCGCGCCCGACGGGCCCCGTCTCCCCCGCCGCACTTCCTCGGCCGTGCCGCCGCGGACGCACGGCACCCGGCTCGGCATGACGCCGTACCGGACCGCGCCTCCGGGGTTCCTCTCCGTCCACCGTCTCACGCACGGCATCCAAGCTCCACCGCTCCGGCCGCCGCCAGGAGCGCGGGACGGCCGTGCCGCGGCCGGGGCGCCACTCCGTGTACCGAGTTCCGGGCGTCGATGCACCCGGGCTCCGGCATCGGCGCACCCGGGCTCCCGGAGGTGCTACCGCGACCTGGTGCGGAGCGTCGCCCCCGGCCGTCCTAGACTGCATCGGGTCAATGAGCGGATGGTCATGTCATGTGATCGCCTTTCGGGGTGTCCTGAGGAGCTGATCGGCCAGCCGTGTGATCTCCGGCCCGCTGAGAAAGCAAGCGCATGTACACACCCACATCCCCGGCCGGCCCGCCGCCGACCTTCCAGGCGCTGTCCGCGGACGACCCGTCGGAGGTGGGCGGCTACCGCCTGATCACCAGGCTGGGCGCGGGCGGGATGGGCCGGGTCTACCTGGCCCACACCCCGGGCGGACGGCCCGTGGCGGTCAAGGTGGTGCGCCCCGAACTCGCGGAGGACGCGGAGTTCCGGCGCCGGTTCGCCCAGGAGGTCGCCAACGCCCGGCGCATCCACGGTCTCTACACCGCCCAGGTGGTGGACGCGGGTGTCGACGCGGCCACCCCGTGGCTGGCCACCGCGTACGTGCCGGGTCCCTCGCTGCAGCAGGTGGTGCAGTTGCACGGTCCCCTCCCGGAGCGGACGGTGTTGCTGCTGATGGCCGGCGTCGCCGAGGCGCTCCAGGTGATCCACGACGCCGGCGTGGTGCACCGCGACCTGAAGCCGGCCAACGTCCTGGTCGCCGCCGACGGTCCGCGCGTCATCGACTTCGGCATCGCCCGCGCCGCTGACGCCAGCGCGCTCACCGGCACCGGCATCCAGATCGGATCGCCCGGCTTCATGGCGCCCGAACAGGCCATGGGCGCACCCGCGACCTCCGCCACCGACATCTTCGCCCTGGGCGCACTGGCCGTCCACATCGCGGGCGGCACACCGCCGTTCGGCAACGGCCCGGCCTCCGTCTCGCTGTACCGTGCGGTGCACGAGGAGCCGGACCTCACCCGGGTACCGGCGTCCCTGCATCCGCTGCTCCGGCACTGTCTGGCCAAGCAGCCGGAGCATCGGCCGTCCGCCGCCGAGGTTATCGAGGCGGCTCACCGCCACCCCGCGATCTCGGGGCAGCTCCTGTTCACCGAGGACTGGCTGCCGTCACAGGTCAGCACCGAGATCTCCCGCCGCTCGGACCTGCCGACCGCCCCCGACGCACCGCCCACCGCCCCGGCCGCGCCACCCACGGTCCTCGACGCGGCGCCCACCGCCCTGGCCGCGCCACCCACGGTCCTCGACGCGGCGCGTTCCCTCGCCGACGCGCCGACCGCGCGCGCCCACCCGCTGCCGGCTCCGGCCGCGCCCCCCGAAGCCGCCCCTGCCGGGCGGGCCGGATCCAGGCGCCGGGGCGGCCGCGTGATCGCACTGACCGCCGCCGCGGCGCTGCTGCTCGGCGCCGGCGGCGCGTACGTCCTGCTCGACCGGGCCGGCAGCGACACGACCGCCGCCACCGACTCCTCGGACGACCCGGCAGAGCCGGCCCCCGGGAACTCGGCCGCCGACCCGGACGCCGACCCGGCCGAAGTACCGGGATACGCCGAGGACTACACCGGGGCCGAGTTGGCCTCGCCGGACCACACCTACGAGTTCGACCTCAAGGCCGGCAAGGTGCTACCCGCGGGCGCCGCCACCTGGTACCTCGGCCGCTCCGCCACGGAGTTCTCCCTCGCCGAGGAGAACGACGCCTACATAGCCCGGGGCGACCAGCTCACCCTCGCCGGCTGCATCAAGGGCATCGAGACCCAGCCGGTCACCAAACTGCCCTTCAGCGCCCTGCCGTCGGGCCGGGCCTTCTGCGTCCGGGCCGAGGCCGACCTCGGCATCGCGATCGTCAGGGTGATCTCGACGACCACCGACGACGGGCCCGTCAAGGTCTCCATCGACTACTACCGGAGCGGCAGTTGAGCCGGTGAACCGGAAGGGGTGACGCGGGATCACCGAGGCGGCCCGCCGCGGGCGTTCCGGCCCGGCTCACGGCCGTCGTCACGCGGGGCCTGGCGTACGCCGACGTGTCCCGGAGCCCGGCCGGCGGATCCGGCGACGCCCACCGGCGCGAACAGGCGGGCGCGCTGCCGACGGCGTTGCTCCGGAAGGCTCAGTCCTCTGGCGCGGCGGTGCCGCCGTGGCCACACTGGTCCCCGTGGCGCCCCGGCCGGGCGCGAGTCCATACGACTGAAGGACGCCTCCATGCCCACGGACAACCACCCCGGCCCGCTGCGGGTCCTGGTCTTCGGTGCCTCGCTGCGGGCGGGGTCGGCCAACGCCCGCCTCGCCTCGCTGGTGGCTCGACAGATCTCCGACACCGGTGCCACGGTCGACCTCGCCGCCATGCACGAGTTCGACATGCCGCTGTACGACGGCGACGTGGAGGCCGCCCACGGCCTGCCGTCCGGCGCCCTGGCGCTGCGCGACCGGCTCGAACGGAACGACGCCTTCGTCATCTCCTCCCCCGAGTACAACGCCTCTGTCCCCGGTGTGTTGAAGAACGCGGTCGACTGGGTCTCGCGCGTCCAGCCGCAGCCGTTCAAGACCAAGCACGCGATGCTGGTGTCCGCGTCGCCCTCCCTGGTCGGCGGCAACCGCGGGCTGTGGGCCCTGCGGGTCCCGCTGGAGCACCTCGGCACCCGCGTCTACCCGGACATGTTCAGCCTGGCCAACTGCTACCAGGCCTTCGCCGAGGACGGCACGCTGAAGGACTCCGGCCTGCAGCAGCGCCTCACCGAGACCGTGTCGGGCTTCCTCAGCCTGGTCGAGGCCGACATGCGCTACGTCTGCCTGGAGCGCCGGTGGTACGAGTTCCTCGGGGACCGCACCGATGCGCCCATCACCCAGCGGGCCGAGCAGTAGCGGCAGGCGCCGACCAGCCGACCGGGGCGCCGGAACCCGCGGACCGCCCCGGGCACGCCGCCGTCTCCCGTGCACGCCGGGCGAGTTCGAGCAGCGGGCCGAAGCCGACGCTGTCGTCCGGAGTGCGCTCGGCGCCGTAGCGGATCCGGGTCCGCTACGGCGGTTTTCGTGCTGCACCACTCCCGGCTCCCGCTCCCGTCCTCTGCGCCCGTCTCCCGCACCCCCGCTTCGCGCGCGCCCCCGGGCGCACGGGTTCGCGCACGGAGTGCTCGCGCGCCGTCCGGTGCGACACCTTCACCCGCGCGCCCCCGCCGGCGCCGATCCCCGCGCGCCCCCGCCCACCTGCAGCGCTCGCGGAAACGCCTGGCAGAATCGCCCCGCACTGCTGACCGAAAGTCGCGCGATCCCATGGAGGACTGATGCAGCGTCGGGCCCGTACCGTTCTGGCCGCCGTAGCTCTCGTGCTGGCCGCCACCGCCGGGTGCTCGTCGAAGACCGGGCACACCGCCAAGTCCGGTGATCATCACACCGCACCGCCCCCGACAGCGGCCTCAGCTCCCGCCTCGGGTGCCCAGGCCGGGGGAGCCGTCCCGGTCGGGGCCGGGCCGCAGCCGAAGTACACCGCTGCGGCGCAGCCGACAGCGGGCAGCTGTCACTACCGGTACACCTCGGACCGGCAGCCGCTGCCGGACCCGGCGTGCACTCCGGGTGCGGTGAGCCCGGCCGTGACCCAGGCCGACCTCAAGGACACGATCTGCCGGACGGGCGGGTACACCTCCACGATCCGGCCGCCGGTGAACATAACCGGCAAGGAGAAGACCGACAACGCCAAGTCGTACGGGTACACCGGCCCCATGGGCGACGCCGAGTACGACCACCTGATAAGCCTTCAGCTCGGTGGTGACCCGAACGATCCCAGGAACCTCTGGGTCGAGCCGCCGTCGCCGGACCACGTCGCGGGCAAGGGCCCGAACAACCCGAAGGACAGCGTCGAGACCCACCTGCACACGGCCATCTGCAAAGGCAAGGTGACCCTCGCCGCGGCTCAGCAGGCCATCGCCACGGACTGGACGACCGCGGAGACGAAGCTCGGCATCAAGGACACCGACCCCGCCGACCCGGTCGACTCCGACTGACGGCTGCGGCGCCGCTGCTCGTGGGCCGGTTCCCCTTCCCCCCGTCGCTCCAAGTCCTGCTCCCACCGGACGAGTCGGCCGTTCGACGGCAACGGGTGCTGCCACACCGGCGCGAACCGGTGGCAGGGCCCGGTCGGAACCGGCCGACCGCCTCGGCCGCCCAGGGCCGTCCCGGCACGGCCAGTACGCTCAGTCGTATGCGCAGTGATCACCTGTCAGCCCGCCGCTGGCGCCGTCAGCGCCGCATCTGGAGCAGCGTCGCCGCCCTGACGATGCTGTCGCCTACGGTCATCGCACCGCTCGGCGCACTGCCGCTCGCGGTCGCGGCCGGTGCGGCGGTGGCCGGTGCTCTGCTGCCCTGGCCGTCCGGGCGGGTGCGGCTGGCCACGGTGGCGAGTGCGGTCGCCGTGGTGTCGCTGCTGGTCGACCTGGGGTACGCGTGGCAGCAGGGCCCGGTGCTGGTCTGGTTGCCGTTCGAGTGGGCCGCCCTGCTGGTGCTGCTCCACCGGGTGGTCCGTCGGGTGCCGGGCCGTCGGGTGGCGGGGTTCTCGGTACTCACCGGGGCCGTGGCGGCCGTGTTGCCGCTGCGGTTCACGCTCCGGGCGCCCGTGCTGCATCCCGGGCCGTCGGCGGTTGCGGTCGCGCTGTCCCTGCTGGGCGTCGCCGGTGCGGCCGGGGTCGGTGCCTATCTGCGGGCCCTGGACGGGCGCAGGGTGCGCGCGGTGGCGCGGGCCCGGCGCGAGCAGCGCCTCGAAGTCGCCCGCGATCTGCACGACTTCGTCGCCCACGAGATCACCGGCATCGTGCTGGAGGCGCAGGCCGCCCAGCTCTCCGGCGACGACCCGGCAGAGACCCGCGCTCTGCTCCACCGACTTGAGGAGGCCGGGCTGCGCGCCCTGGACGCGATGGACGACACCGTACGGGCGCTGCGCGAACCGGCGGACGCCGACGGCACGGCGGGCGCGGCGGACACGGCCACGCACGAGCCGCCACCCACCCGCGTCTACGGGCTGGCCGACCTGGCGGACCTGACCAGCCGGTTCTCCACCACCGGCACGACCCGCGCGAGTCTCGACCTCGAGCCCGGTCTGGCCGGCGCGCTCCCGCGCGAGACCGAGGGCGCCGCGTACGCCGTGGTCCTGGAGGCATTGACCAACGTCCGCCGTCACGCCGCCGGTTCGCGGCGGGTGGCCGTCCGGGTCGAGCGCGCCACCGGTGCGGACGGCCGCCCGGCCGTCGCCGTGAGCGTCACCGACGACGGCGGGCCCGGCGCTCTCGCCCGGCGCCCGCGCAGCGGAGGCGGCACCGGACTGGCCGCCGCCGCCGAGCGGATCGCCGCCCTCGGCGGCACCTTCGTGGCCGGCCCGGTGAACAGGTCCGTGGCCGGAGCGGCTGCGACGGACGCGGGGGCGACGGAACCGGCCGGAGCGGGACCGGCCGCGGACGGCCGGACCGCCGCACCAGGACGGACGGGCTGGCAGGTCAGCTGCCTCCTGCCGCTGCGGGCCGACGCCCAAAGAGTCCGGCCCCCGATCGCCGACACCGAAGATGGCCGGCCGCCGATATCTGCCGAAAGGTAGATGGCAGCGAGCCCGTGACCGACGAAGCTGACGGGCATGCCTCACCCCATCACCACCGCATGGCAGCCGTCGCCCACTGCGGCCGACACCGTGCTCGAACTGTCCGACATCACCAAGGTCCACCGCGGCGGCAAGCGGGCCGTCGACGGCGTCACGCTGCGGCTCGGCCCCGGCATGCTGGGCCTGCTCGGCCCCAACGGCGCGGGCAAGTCCTCGCTGCTGGGCATCGCCTCGACCGCCACCCGTCCGACCTCCGGGCAGCTGCGCTTCGCGGGCAACGACGCGCTGGCCCACCCCGACCTGCTCCGCCGCTCGCTCGGCTACCTCCCGCAGGACTTCGGGGTCTACCCGAACCTGACCTCGCGTGAGTTCCTCGGCTACCTGGCCGCGGCCAAGGGCGTGGCGGCCCGCGCGGCCCGTACCCGGATCGACGAGTTGCTCGAACTGGTCAACCTCACCGAGGCGGTCCGGCGCCCGCTGCGCGCCTACTCGGGCGGCATGCTGCGCCGGGTGGGCATCGCCCAGGCGCTGCTGGCCGACCCGCGGGTGGTGATCGTCGACGAGCCGACCGCCGGGCTCGACCCACAGGAGCGGGTCCGGGTCCGCAACCTGCTCAGCAGCCTCGCCACGGACCGGGTGGTGATCTTCTCGACGCACATCGTCTCCGACATCGAGTCGGTGGCCGGTGACATCGCGATCATGACCCAGGGGCGGCTGCGGCGCCGGGGCACCCCCGACGAGCTGCTGCGCGAACTGGCCGGCCAGGTCTGGGAGGTCGTGGTCGGCCCGGCCGAGGTGGCCGCCGTCCAGGCCCGCCACCTGGTGAGCCGGCAGGTGCGCACCGCCGACGGCGTCCGGGTACGGCTGCTCGCGCCCGCACCGCCGTACCCGGGCGCGGTGCAGGTGGCTCCCGGCCTGGAGGAGACGTATCTCGCCGTCGTCAACCAGCAGGCGGACCAGACGACTTGGGCGGTGCGGTGATGACGCCCCGGGCGCTGCTCACGCTGGCCCTCGGCGACTTCCGCTACCGGGCACGCCGGCCCGCGTACGCGATGACCCTGCTGGCGGCCGTCGGCCTCGGCGCTCTGGCGGTTCCGGCCGTCGGCACCCGCTGGTCGGTGCTCAACCTCGGGGACTACCGGGGCGTCTACAACAGCGCCTACGTCGGCTGGTCGACCGCGCTGGCCGGCGCGCTCTGGCTGACCCTGGCCGGCTTCTACGTCGTACGGGGCGCCGTGGCCCGGGACGAGAGCACCGGGGTCGGCCGGCTGCTCGCCACCACTCCGCTGCGCTCCACCGCTTATCTGGCCGCCAAGTTCCTCGGCAACCTGGCGGTCCTGGGCTCGATGGCGGCCGCACTGGCCGGTACCGCCCTGGTACTGCAACTGACCCGAGGGGAGTCGACCGACGTCGACCCGGTCGCCCTGCTGACCCCGTACCTACTGGTCACGCTGCCGCTGCTGGCGGTCACGGCCGGCGCCGCGCTGCTCGTCGAAACCGTGCCGGGACTGCGCGGCGGTCTCGGGAACGCGCTCTGGTTCTTCGTGGCGCTGGCGGTGGCGCTCGGCGGGCAGTCGCCGACCGCCCCGCTCGGCGGGCTCGGGGTGCGGCCGTTCGTCGCCTCGATGCGCGATGCCCTGGTGGCCCGGAACGTCGACCTGAGCGATGCCGAGTTCAGTCTCGGTCTGACCTCCCGTGCCCACCCGCTGCAGACCGTCCAGTGGAACGGCATGGGTGTCGACCCGACCTTCGCCGCCGACCGGCTGCTGCTGGTCCTGGTCGCGGTGCTGCTGGCCCTGCTGCCCGCGTTCTGGTTCCACCGCTTCGACCCTTCGCGCGGCGCCGCTCCCCTCCGGTTGACGGACCCCGCCCCGGAGCCGCTCGCCGCCCCGGTCCCGCACCGGCCCGCGCCCCCGTACACCGCGCTGACCCCGCTGCCGCAGGCCGCCGTCGTACCGGGCCGGACCTTCGGCCGGCTGCTGGCGGGCGAGGTGCGCATCCTGCTCCAGGGCCTGCCACGCTGGTGCTGGCTCCTCCTCGCGGCACTGGTGCTGCCCGCCCTCGTCCTGCCGTACCCGGCGGGCACCCGGGGCGTGCTGCTGCTCGCCTGGCTGCTGCCGCTGCTGCTCTGGTCGCGGCTCGGCACCCAGCGGGAGGAGTACGGCGTCGACACGCTGCTCGGCGCATATCCGGCGCCGCGCGGCCGGGTGCTGGCGGAGTGGGCGGCCGGGGTGGTGCTCAGCGCGCTGACCGGCGCGGGTCCGGCGGTGCGGATAGTGCTGGCCGCGGACTGGCCGATGCTGGCCAGCTGGGTCGGCGGGGCGCTGTTCGTGCCCGCGCTCGGCCTCGCCCTGGGCCTGGTCAGCCGCTCCCACCGGCTCTTCCAGATGCTCTACCCGCCGCTCTGGTACCTGGTGCTCAACGGCACGGCGGCGCTCGACTTCATGGGCGTGGTCCGTCGGCACGGCCACCTCGCCGGGCCCGGACCGCTGGCGGTCACGGCACTGACCGCCGCCCTGCTGGCCGTCGCCCTGGTCGCCGACTCCGCCCGGCGGACGGTCCGGCGCTGACGGTCCGGCGACCATGACGAGACGGTGAGGGCGGCACGGTGACGGCCGGGAGGTGACGGCGGCTCGGTTGCCCGGGCAGGCATGGCAGACTCACCTCCCGTGACGATACGTGTGCTGATCGCCGACGACCAGGAGATGGTCCGCCGAGGGGTGCGCCGCATCCTGGAGACCCAGCCGGACATCGAGATCGTCGGAGAGGCCGCCGACGGCGCCACGGCGGTCGAACTGGCCCGTCAACTCCGGCCGGACGTCGCGCTGGTGGACATCCGGATGCCCCGGATGGACGGCCTGGAGGTGACCCGTCGGCTCGCCGGACCGACCGCCGCGGATCCCGTCCGGGTCGTCGTGCTGACCACCTTCGACCTCGACGAGTACGTCTACCCGGCTCTGCGCCACGGCGCGTCCGGCTTCCTGCTCAAGCGGTCGGGGCCCGCCCTGCTGGTGGAGGCGGTCCGGGCGGCGGTGGCCGGTGACAGCCTGATCAGCCCGTCCATCACGGTACGGCTGCTGAGCCATCTCACCCCCGGCCGGTCCTCCGCCGCCCGCCGGACCCCGCCGGGCGGAGCGCTCACCGAGCGGGAGATCGAGATCGCCGGACAGGTCGCGGCCGGCCGGACCAATGCCGACATCGCCGCCCAGCTGTTCATCTCGGCGGGCACCGTCAAGACCCATGTCGCCAGCATCCAGCGGAAGTTGGGCGTGCAGAACCGGGTCGGGATCGCGGTGCACGCGTGGGAGATGGGCTACGCCCGCAGGTAGCCCGTACGGACCGTACGGACCACCTGCGGGCCGTCGGCGCGGGTCCTGCCGCCGGTTCAGGCGCGCAGGCCGCCGTCGACCCTGAGGACCGTGCCGGTCACGTAGGAGGCCCGGTCGCTGAGCAGCCAGGCGGCGGCCTGGGCGATCTCATCGGGGTCGGCCGCCCGGCGCAGCGGGGTATTCGCGTTCAACCGCTCGATGACGCCGGGCGAGTCCTCGTCCCACTGGCGCAGCATCTCGGTCAGCGTGGTGCCGGGGGCGATGGCGTTGACCCGGATGCCCTCGGGGCCGTAGGTGACGGCGGCCGTCTCGGTGAGGCTGTTGACCGCACGCTTCATCGCGGCGTACGCGGGCAGCTCGGGGTTGCCCATCAGACTGCCGACGCTGGAGGTGTTGACGATGGCCCCCGTCCCGGCGGTGGCCCGGATGGCGGCGACCTCGGCGGCCATGGCCAGCCAGGTCCCCTTGAGGTTCACGGCGTAGACGTGGTCGAAGTCGGCCTCCCGCACCCGGTCCAGCGGTCCGGGCGGCGTGCCCGTCGCGCCGTTGTTGAAAGCGACGTCGAGCCTGCCGTACAGGTCCACGGCACGGTCGACGGCGGCGCGCACGCTCGCCGCGTCGGCCAGGTCGCAGACGACGTGGTCCGCGATGCCGCCCGACACCCGTACCTCCTCGGCCACGGCCTTCAACTGGGCCTCCGTACGGGCCGCGAGCAGCACCCGGGCGCCCTCCCGGGCGAACAGGCGTGCCGCGGCCGCGCCGATGCCGCGCCCGGCACCGGTGACGAGGGCGACCTTGCCGGCCAGCAGGCCCGGGCCGGCCTGGGTGGATGTGCTGGTGTTCTGCGTGTTCTCCATGACGACGAGCCTGCGCCCGACCGCGGAACCCATCCAGGTACCGGCAGTACCTGGATGGTGGCGGCGGCTCCCGTTACACACTGGGGTGTGGACAGACGAGAACTTGCCGGTTTCCTGCGCAGCAGGCGCGAACGGATCACCCCTGCGGACGCGGGTCTGCCCGCCGGGCCGCGCCGCCGCACCCCTGGGCTGCGCCGCGAGGAGGTGGCGCAGCTGGCATTCATCTCGACCGAGTACTACACCCGGCTGGAGCAGGCCCGCGGCCCGCGCCCGTCGCGCGAGGTGCTGGCCGGGCTGGCCCGCGCCCTGCGCCTGTCGGATGCCGAGCGGGGCCATCTCCACCATCTCGCCGGCGCCCCGCCGCTCCCGCCGACCGGGCCCTCCCGCGAGGTGCGGCAGAGCATCCTCGACCTGTTGCACCGGCTGCCGCAGGCCGCCGCCATCGTGCTGTCCGCGACATACGAGGTGATCGCCTGGAACGATCTTGCAGCCGCCCTGATGGAGGACTTCTCCGCCCTGTCGCGGCGTGAGCGCAACCTGGTGCACCGCGCCTTCCTCGGGCCGGGCCCGGACGGGTGCCGACTGTACGGCCTGTCGGACGCGGAGGAGTTCGCCCGCAGCGCGGCCCGGCACCTCCGCGCCACCGCCGCCCGCTACCCCGACGATCCCGAGGTGACTGCCCTGGTGCGCGAACTCCTCGCCGGAAGCGAGGAGTTCGCCCGGCTGTGGGCCTCCCACGACGTGTGTGCCGAGCCCGCCCTGTGCAAGACCCTCCGGCACCCGCTGGTCGGTCCCGTCACCGTCGACTGCGACGTTCTCGAGATCACCGACCGGGACCAGCGGCTGGTGATCTACACCGCCGCCCCCGGCTCGCCGTCCGAGGAGGCGCTGCGGCTGCTGTCGGTGATCGGTACGCAGCGCATGGACGTGCCCGGCTGATGCTCCGCGGCGCGGAGCGGCAACGACCGTCGGCTACCCGGCTGCACGGCTACTCGGCGGCCGAAGCGCCCTGTCGGCGACGGTAGTCGGCAGCCGCCTCCTTGTACCGCTGGTGCTCGGCCGCGTGGTCGGGGATGTGGGAGCCGGAGGCGAAGAACCGCTCCAGCGCCTGGTTGGCGCCGACGGCGAGGGGCCCCGAGCGGGCGAACATGGCCGTCTCGTAACGGGTGACGGCGGCGTCCAGGGTGGGCTCCTCGGCTATCGCCCGGGCGAGTTCGGCCGCGTCGAGCATGGCGAGGTTCGCGCCATGGCCGCCGAAGGGCGACATGAGGTGGGCCGCGTCGCCGAGCAGCGTGACCCCGGGGGTGCGTTCCCAGGCGAGCGGGGCCGGCAGGGCGTGGAGAGGCCGGTTGGTGTAGCCGTGGTCGCTGTCGATGAGGAAGGGCAGCAGCCGCTCGGCCCAGCCGCTGAACTCCTCGAGCAGGAAGCCCCGGACGGCCGCCGCGTCGCCGAGGTCGACGCCGGCGGCGGTGTGCCAGTCGAGCGGAGCGCGCATGCCGACGTAACCGCGGACGACACCGTGGCCGTTGCGCTGACCGATGATCGCCTGGCCGTTGCCGTTGCTGGCGAACATGTGGCCGTCGCCGACGAGTTCGGTGATCCGCGGGTGGCGGCGCTCGACGTCGTCGAAGCGGACTTCGAGCAGTGAGACACCGCTGTACCGGGGCACCGCGTCACTGACGAGCGGCCGCACCCTGGACCAGGCGCCGTCGGCCCCGATCACCAGGTCCGCCTCGACCGCGGCGCCGCCCGCGAACTCGAGACGGTGTCCGCCCTCCCCCACCGCCACGGCTCGGACGAGCTTGTGGCCCCACCGTACGGTGCCGGGCGCGACGTGCGCGGCGAGCATCGCCCGCAGCCGGCCACGGTCGATCTCGGGCGCGGCGTCGTCGTCCCCGTCGGGGACGAACGAGGCGAGCACGGCACCGTGCTGGTCGAGCCGGAGGTGGGCCTGCCCCTCGGGCCGGGCGAGCTCGGTGAACGCCTCCATCAGGCCGGCGTCCTCCAGCGCGATCTGACCGGAGTCGGCATGCAGGTCGAGGGTGCCGCCGGCGTCCCGGGCGTCGACGGACGCGTCGGCGTCGTACACCGCGACGTCGACACCGCGCAGCTGCAGAACCCGGGCGCACACCAGCCCGGCCGGCCCCGCGCCGATGACGGCGATGCGTGGCGTGGTCTTCATGGGGTCTCCTTCACTCATGGCAGTGGCTGTCCCACCTCATGGCGGCAGCCTCGCGACCGGCCGGTCCGACATTTACTGAACGGGCGGTCGGTAAGTGAAGTTAGCTGAACGGGCGCCCGGTAAGCAACTACTGAACGGGCGGTCGGTAAGACGCGTAGGATGGCGACGACGGAGAGGGAGTGACCATGACGTCCACCAGCAGGAGTGACCGGCGCTCGGGCGCCGAGACGCGCGCGGAGATCCTCCGCGTCGCACTGAAGCTGTTCACCGAGAAGGGCTATGAGGCGACGTCGACCAGGGACCTCACCGAGGCACTCGGGCTGACGAAGTCGTCGCTCTACTACCACTTCCGCAACAAGGAGGACATCGTCGCGAGCCTCATGGCGGGTCGCCGCCGTGACCTCGACGACCTCGTCGACTGGGTCGCCGCGCAGCCGAGGACACCCGACCTGCCGCAGCGGGCGGCACTCCGGTGGCTGGACGGCACCACCCCGGACCACCTCCGGGCCATGCGCCTCGCACACGCCAACCAGCCGCTGATGCGGCGGCTGGCGGAGAGCGGCAAGGACGTCCGCACGGCCTTCGACCGAGTCATCGACCTACTCGCGGAGGACGGCGCGAGCGCGCAGGACCGCATCCTGCTGCGGATGACCTTCGACACCGCGAGCGCCGCACTCCTCGCGGCGCTGGGCACCGACGCCGACCCCGCGGACGTCATCGCCGCCGCCCGCCGCGCCAGCCTCGCGCTCACCCAGGCGACCACGGACCGCGCCCCGCACCCCTCGGACGCCTCCGCGTAACCGCCCCGACCACGCAGCCGAGCCGGACGACCGCACAGCCGACCCGCTCCCCGACCCGCCTAGCGACAGGAGCGTCGGTGCGCACCGGCCCGTCCGCAACCGCCCGGACCCGGCGGAAGGACGCGATAGCACCGAACTGACGCATCGCCAGATCAGGCAGTACCGCATCACCGGCGTTGCGGGCGCCATTCGAAGAGCAGGATGGTGGCGTCGTCCCGCAGTTGGTCGCACTGGAGATCGAGGATGGCGTGGATGAGCAGCCGCAGCACCTCGGCCGGGCGCTGGCCCGCGGCGGAGGAGCGGATGATGAAGTCGGTGAACCGGTCGAGGCCGAACTCCGCACCGTCCGCGTCGCGTGCCTCCACCACGCCGTCGGTGTAGAGCAGGACGCGGTCGCCGGGTTCCAGTGTCGTCTCGTGAACCTGCCGGGCCACCGGGGCGAGTTCACCGGCCAGGCCGATCGGGGGCTGCGGGGGGCTGTCCAGCGCCCCGTGGAGCACCCGCTCGGCACGGATCAGCAGCGGCGCCGGATGACCGCAGTTGACCCAGTTCAGCACCCCGGTGTCCGCGTCGAGCCGGCACAGCACGCCGGTGGAGAAATGGTCGGGCAGCCAGTGGGCGAGCGCCTCGTCGACGGAGCCGACGATGTCGGCCAGGTCGCCACCACCGCGGCGGGCGTTCCGCGCCGCGGCCATGGCGACCGAGGTGGTCAGGCCGGAGGCCAGATCGTGACCCATGGAGTCGAGGACCATGGTGTGCAGCACGTTCTTGACCACCGAGTGGTCGAAGGCGTCGCCGGCAATGTCGTACGCCGGTTCCAGGACCGCGGTCGAGACGCACTTGCTGCTGCCGACGGTTCCGGGTGGCAGGAAGGCCCGCAGCATCTCGGCGGGCAACCGCATGACCGCGGTGCGGGAGCGGGCGGCGAGCCAGTCGCTGTAGGCGCGCTTGGAGGTGATCAGCATGGCGAACAGATGGGCCAGGATCCGGCAGCGGCGCATCCGTACACCGTCGAGCGCGGCACACCGGACCGCCAGCACACCCAGCCGCTCCGCACCGTCGACCAGGGGCATCCAGACGATCACTTCGTCGTCTGCGTCGACCACCCGAGAGGAGACCGTGCGGTACGCCCAGCCGGCCAACGAGTCGGCCACCAGCAGCGGCTCCGAGGTCTCGTCGAGTGGAATGAGCAGCCGCTGCTGCAGGTCGGCGAGGTAGATCAGTGCGGCGCCCAGGCCGAGGGCCGAGGCGCACCGGTTCGCCAGGTCGGGCAGCTCGAACGGCAGGGCCGTCTGCGCCTCGATGACCAGCTCTTCCAGCCGATTCTCGTCGATGGTGGCATCCGGACCGGCGGGCGCGTGCGGTGGCTCCGACACGGGGATCACCCCTTCCGCGCCCAGTCTCACACCGATCCCGACCGCTCTCACGTCAGGCACGGCCGCGCCGGGAGCGGTCGCGGCGAGGGCGGGAGCGGCTGCGGCGAGGGCGGGAGGGGCGGCTGCGGAAAAGGCGGGAACACCGGCCAGAGCGGTCAGCCGAGCTCGACCGGGCGCACCTCGTGCGCCGCTCACCCGATCAGCCGTGCTCGTCGGCCCCTGGAGGATCGTGCCCGATTTCAGCGGTGGCGGTCAGCCCCTCGGAATATCGCCAGCCGGTCTACTAGGCCGTGTCTCATGATTGATCTTGTGGTGGGTCACTGTTCCTCGGCTCGCAGCCACAGGATCAGTGAGGCGAGGACGACGCCGGCTCGGTAGCGGTTGGCCAGTTTGTCGAACCTGGTTGCCACTGCCCGGAACTGCTTCAGCTTGGCGAAGCACTCATGAGACACGGCCTAGCCGTCAACTCCGGCCATGTACAAGGGTGTATGGCCGGTCCTAGGCTGAGTGTCCACGGATGACTGCCGACTCGGGGGAGCGAGCATGCCGGAGGCATCGGGGCAGGACCGGACGTTACCCGGGCAGTCGGTGCCGGGGCAGCAGATGCCCGGCTGGCGGGTACCGGGGACGACGGAGATACGACCGCTCGGCACCGGTCCGTGCCGGGTCGTGCTGGTGCGCTCGGACGCCACCGGTGCGCTCGCCGTGGTCAAGTACCTCCTCGCGGCGCCCGCCGGGGGCACCGCGCTGCGACACCCGAATCTCGTCCGGATCGACCAGGTGCTCCCCTCGCCGGACGGCGAGGGCGTCGCCGTGGTCATGGCGGCGGTGGAGGGCGCGAGCCTGCAGGCGTTACTGGCCGTCCGTCGTCTCCCGCCCGAGGCCGGGCTCGCGGTGCTGCGCGACTCACTGCTCGGTCTGGCCGCCGCCCACGAGCAGGGCGTGGTGCACGGGAGTTACCGACCGAGCGACGTCCTGGTGGACCTCACCGGGCACTGTCAGGTGCTCAACACCGGCCGCCCGGCCGCTGCGGCGACGGCGGACCTGTCGGAGACGGACGCGGCGTACCGCGCCCCTGAGTTGCGACGCGGCGAGCCTGCCTCGCCCGCCTCCGACGGGTACGCCGCCGCGCTGGTGTTCCTTGAGTGCCTGACCGGCGGTCAGCCCGCCACGGTGGGCCACTCCCCCGGTGCGGCGGCGCCCGACGACCTGCCCGAGCCGCTGCGCCGGGTGGTGGTACGCGCCACGGCCGAGGCGCCGGAGGCCCGGTACCCCGATGCCCGGTCCTTCCTGGCGGAGTTGGAGGCGGCCGCTGCTGAGGTCCACGGCCCGCAGTGGCCGGAGCGGGGCGAGCGCCTTCTCGCCGACGCGGCCGCGGCGACGGCCAGCGCCCAGCCGCTGCTGGGCCCCGACGGGCCCGGGGCCGGGCCGTGGTGGCGGCGTCGGCGGAGCCGGCTCGCGGTAGCGGGCGCCGTAGTCATGGCCGTCCTGGCCGTTGTCCTGGTGCTCCTGCTGGACGGGGGCAGCCCGAAGCAGGAGGTGCGCGAGCCCTTCACCCAGGCGCTGGCCGCGCTCGCCCGGACGCCTGGGGTGCGGTACCAGGACCACGACCAGTACACCGGCTACTACGACGTCACCGTGACCGCCGCCGCCGAGCGGTTCGGCTCCGTGGGCGAGGCTGCGGACTTCTCGGACAAGGTGGACGAGGACCTGGTGACGGTCGCCGGGCACGACTACCTGAGCTACCGGAACGACACCGCGCTCAAGGGCTGGACCTACGACCCGGGCAACGACGAGAAGAACATGGCCTCGCTGCTCAAGACCTACGTGACGCCCGCGCAGCTGGCCGCGACGCTGAGTTCGGCCCTCGACCAGCAGCCCCGCCTCCCGGTGGTCGGCGACAAGGCCGCCGCCGCCGTCACCGTGGACGGGCAGCCGGCCTGGCGGGCCGACACCGTCCAGGGTTATCTGTACGTCACGCAGAAAGCCCCCTACCGGGTGCTCCGTTGGGAACCGGCGAACCTGATCACGGCGCTGGCCGGGCTGAAGGCGATGGCGAAGAACCCGTCGAGCCAACAGCCGAGGTCGCTGGAGGCGCACACGCCGCTCACCAACTCGCTCGGCATCACCCTCACCCCGGTCACCGACGCCGCCGGGCTGTACGGCAAGGTCGTGCAGTACACCAAGGAGCTCACTACCGCCACGACCGGCGCCTCGGTCCAGATCCTCCAGCAGAACGACGGTGCGAGCAACGTCGCCTGCAGCCACACGGGCTGCCTGGTCAACGTCGCCTTCTCCGGCCCCGTCTACAACGCCTCCTCGGCGGCCTACGTGCTGGACAAGGTGTACATCGAGCTGAAGGTGGGCTCCATCACCACCGGCGGCCGGGAGGTCGGCGGGTGCACCAGCGGCCTGCAGCCCTACCAGCTGACCGGGACGAGCCTGAGCGGGAAGCTCACCTGCAACAACCCCGCGGGCGGTCCGCTCTTCGACCAGGCCGCCGCCGAGAACCAGGCCAGGGCGAACGCCTCCGGAAGCTCCCAATTCTGGGACTACGCGGACCGGCTCGACCTCGTCGTCCACCCCCTCAGCCCCACCGACGTCGACCAGTTGGTCGCCAAGGAGCAGCATGAACTCCAGTCCCTCGGATGAGCACCTGCCGGAGCCGTCGGCCGCGGACCTGCGGGACGCCATCGTCACCGCGGTGATCGCCCGACTCGCCCCGGCGGAGCTGCCGTTGGCCGAGTCGCTGCACGGGCTGGACCCCGCGACGGCGCTGGAGCGCCTGGGCTCCCGGCCCACCCGGGGCGAGCCGCTGGGCTTCGGGTTGGAGGAACTCGGCGTCCTGCTGACTCCGGCCGTCTGGATCGTCGTGGACGAGTCCGTCCGGCGGGTCGTCGACACGGTGGTGGAGCGGGCGGGCCGGTCCGGGCTCGCCCGGCGCGGGTTCTTCCGCCGCCGCCGGACTCCGGTGCCCGTCGCCCTGCCCGCCCTCACCCCCGAGCAGTTGGCCTCGGTCGAGCAGTGCGTGCTGGAGGCGGCGCGGCAGGCCCGCCTGTCCCCCGAGCGGGGCGAGCGGATCGCCGACGGCGTGGTGCGGCGGCTCGCGCTCCTGCCGCAGGCCCTGGAAGGGCCCGAGCGGAGCGCCGAGGGCGAGGGGTGACCAGGCGGCGCAGCGGGGGAAGCGGATGACCGGGCGGCGTGCCGAGGGCCGCCGATGAGCGACCGGAGTGCCCGACTCCTCCTCCCCCGGCCCGGGGCCGGGACTACCCGGCGTTTCGTCCTGCTGGCCGGGGTGTTCACGGCCGGTTCGCTGGCCATGCTCTCGGACTTGCTGCTGCTGGTGGTCGACCCGCTCAACACCACCGGGGGCTGCGCGCTGGCGGCCGGCGCCGACCCGGACCACACCAGCCTGGCCAACTACCTGCCGCTGAGCGTTCCGGCCTACCGCCGGTGCGTCGACACATACCTGGGCCCGTGGAAGCTGTTGGGGCTGCCGCTGCTCGGCACCGTCGGCGTGCTGGCCCTCGCCGTCCTGGTCCACCTGCTCATCCCACGCTGGAAGCAGCACCGCACCCAGGCCGTCCCGCTCGACCAGGCCGAGCTGACCGAGTGGTTGACCGCACTGGCCACCCGCTGCGGGCTCCCGAGGACGCCCGCCTTCGTGGTGGACCGGGCGGCGCCGTTCAGCGTGAACGCCGTCGCTCTCGGACGGTTCGGACGGTACAGCCTCCGGCTGGACCTGGGCTTGGTGACGCTGTACCGGACGGACCGCCGGGCCTTCGAGGCGACGCTGCTCCACGAGTACGCCCACCTGCGCAACCGGGACGTCGACCTGACCTACCTGACCATCGCGCTCTGGCGCGTGTTCCTGGTCTGCGTGGTCCTCCCCTTCGTGGTGGCCGTCGGGTGGAAGCTGCTGCCCGCCGTCCTCGCGCCGACCTTCCACTCGCCCCCGCCGGCGCCGCTGGCCCGGGATCTGGCCCTGGCGGCGGCCATGGTGCTGCTGATGCAGCTCACCACCGCCGAGTTGCTGCGGGCCCGCGAGATCCACGCCGATCTCGACGCCGTCGCCCACGGCGCCGACCCGGGCTACTGGACGCGGCAGCAGCGTCGCCGGACGGCCGAGCGCCGCCGGGGCCCGGTGGCGGCGGCGGGCCGGGCGGTGCGGGCGCTGCTGCGCACCCATCCGTCCTGGGAGGCCCGGGCCGCCGCGCTGGCCGACGCCGCCGCGCCGGTCGCCGTCCGGCCGCCCCAGCTGGTGCTGACCGGGGTGTCGGTCGCCGTCCTCGGCTACCTGCTCACCTTCACCCCCGGCCTGAACACCTACCTGCCGACCTGGCTGGGCGACCCCGGGGTCTGGCCGGCGGCGTTGCTGGCCGCCGTCGTGGCGGCCGGCGCCGTCCGGCGCAGCGTGGTCCACGCCCCGCCGGGGGCCGCCCGGCCGTCCGGGATACGCGCGGGGCTCTGGTTCGGGGCCGGGCACCTGCTGGGCGAGCTGGTCTGCAGCCAGTTCCTCGGGCTCGACTGGGCGCCCCGCTTCCCCGAGGCGCTCCTGCTGCTGCTACCGGTGCTGGTGCCCGCCGCCGTGCTCTGGTGGACGGCGGGCTGCGCGGCGCTCTCCACCGGGCTGCGGCCCGGGCTGCGGCGGTCGGCGGCCGGGGTGGCCACCGTCTCCGTCGCCGCTGCGGCCTTCGCCTGGTGGTACGGCTGGTGGCAGGCGGCCGGGACCTCCTTCGCCGCCGGGATGCCGTACTCCTCCGCCACCGCGCTCTCGTTCCTGAACGCCGGCTTCGAGCCCTCGGAGCAGTTGTCGCCCTCGCCCACCTCGGACGTCATCGCCAACCTCACGCTGATCGTCGTCCTCCTGGCGCGGTTCCGGTGGACCGTCTGGCTGACCGTCGCGCTGTGGCTCGTCCCTCTGGTCATCCCGCTGCTCGGCGGGGTGCGCGCCCGGGCGGCCGGTGTCCTGCCCGGTCTGCTGTGCGGCGCGGCCGTCGGCGCCGGGGCCCTCGCCCTGACGCACCGGGCCCAGGTGTGGATCTGGCGGGACGAGCAGCCGTTCGTCCCGGCCCTGACGGTCTACACCGGCTGGATCTTCGTACTGCTGCTCTGCGGTGCGGTCCTCGCGGCGGCGAGCGGGGCGTTGATGGGCCGGGGCAGCGGTGCGGCGGCGGCCGTCGGCGCGGGCACGGCGACGGCCGCCGGCCTGACCGTCCTGCTCGCCGTGAACGCGACCGACGGCTGTGTGCCCGCGCTGGAGACGGTGCGAGCCTCCTGCGGCTTCCCTGCCGGGAACGGCCGGCAGCTGCTCGCCTTCTTCCTTCCCCAATTCCTTGCCGTGGCGGGGATGGTGAGCATCGTGGCAGCGCTCCCGTTCGCAGCCGCTGCACGGCTCCGCCGGCGGGCCCCTGTCGCTCCCCGTTGCCCCGAGGCCGAGCCGAGCCCCAAGTACCGTGTGGTACGCCGTATTTGCGGTGCTGTCGGCTGCCTGGCCCTGCTCGGACTTGGCCTGGTCGGCTACACCACGCCCGGAGGAGCCAGGTCCGGCCCGGTCGGGTCCGGCCCGGACCCGACCGTCACTGCGCTGCAGCGCAGACCGGTGGACAGCCTGACGGCAGGTCTGCAGGTTTGGGCCTGGGGCTACTTCGGGGGGCGCAGCATCATGCAACAGTACGAGCACGCCCTCGCCGCCGCCGACCGCAGCGTCGGCCCGGACGGCAACGTGGATGCCGCGGCGCTGCGGCACGCCTGCACGGACCTGCTCAACGCGGCCGACCGGGCCGACGCCTACTTCCCCGTCCCGGTCGCCTCGGAGCAGGCCGCCTGGACGGCCGCCCTGGCCAACACCCGCACCCAGGCAAGACACTGCCTCGACGCCCCACCCCCGGCCGGCCCGGCGGAGATGGACCGGTTCTTCACCGCCCTCGACCCGCAGCCGGACCCGGTGGCCGCCATCTTCGACCACTTGCTCAGCCTCTCCGGACCGACCCAGCGACTCCTGCTGCCTTAGGCCTGTATGCTGCCCGCCGTCCTCGACGCCATCCGCGTCCCGCGGGCCGGGACCGGGCGGCCGAGGACCAGGCCCGACCGGGTCGTGGCCGGCAAGGCATACTCCTCCCGGAAGATCCGCAACCTACTGCGACGCCGACGGATCAAAGCGACCATCCCCGAACGCCGCGACCAGATCGCCAACCGCGCCCGCCGCGCAGGCCGCGGCGGGCGACCACCGGCCTTCGACAAGACCACCTACAAGGGCCGGAACGTTGTCGAGCGGTGCTTCGCCAAGCTGAAGCAGTTCCGGGCAGTGGCAACCAGGTTCGACGAACCGGCCAACCGCTACCGAGCCGGCGTCCTCCTCGCCTCACTGATCCAGTGACTGCGAGCCGAGGAACAGTAACCCACCACAAGATCAATTATGAGACACGGCCTGGCTTGTCGCCGTACGTCGCCTCATTTCGAGCAGCCGTAGGTGGTTGACCAGGTTCGGGAGGAGGTGTCCCTGATAAGGGAATTACCCGACCCACACAGTGGGCGGCGTGTAGACGGGGCCCTTCAGATCGGCGAGGCGGTCCTCGATGGCGACGGCCGCACGTGGGCGGCCCGTTGCCCGTAGTACCTCCACGAGACGTCCGGCGGTCGCGGATAGGGACGGCTCGTCGTCCCTGGTCTGCTGCCAGCAGTGCAGTGCGTTGCGGACGGCGAGCTGGACCTGGGCGGTTTCGGGTCCGGTCCAGGTGAGCCGGTGCTCGGCGCAGGCCAGCCAGCGGTCGGTGGCCTGGACGATCGCCCCGGCGGCGACGGCCAGGGTGGCCTGGACCTCCAGCACGTCGCCCATCGCCGGCGAGTTCGGGCCGGCGGTATACGCGATGGCCTGTTCCCACTGGGCGGTGAGGTCGGCCGCCGTGCGGTGGTCCCCGCCGCGTATCGCCTCCGCGATCGTCGGCCGTGGGTCGGCGACCAGGCCGGAGACCCGTGGAGCGGGTGGAGCGGGCGGAGCGGGCGGCGTTGCCGCGGCGACGGCCGGGGCCGGCCCAACCGGATGGGACAGGGGCCTGGGCGGGGCCGCGGTGGCTTCGGGCCGGTCCGCGGTGGCTTCGGCCCGGTCGATCCGGGGGCCGATCACAATGCTGCCGGGCGGAAGGCCGGCGTGGCCGGCGGCGATCGGGTGGAGTTGGGCGAGGTGCTGCCGGTCCGGTGTGTTCCGCAGCAGGTGCGAGAGGGCTGCGGTGTAGGCGGGTGACTGCCAGGGGCCGCGCCGGGCGGGCGGGCCGATCACGCCGAACCGGGCGATCTGCGGTGGCAGCGCGAGGTCGGCGGGTTCGAGTGGCAGGCAGCCGGGGTCGCTGAGCAGGTCGAGCACGACGGAGGTGGTGCCGGGCCGACGGACGGCCAGTTCCCGGGCGAGCCAGGTCCAAGGGAGTGCCGTGTAGCGGATCGTGGTGTCCGTGGTGTCGGCGAGCGCGAGGTGGACCTGATGCTGCCGGTCGTCCCTGACGAGCAGGCCGCACAGGTACAGCATCAGCGGTCCCGGCACGGTGGCCGCGGCCCGCATCCGGGCCAGCACGGCCTGTGCGCCGCTGGGGTTGACGAGGGTCTCGACCTCAACCGGGTGCTCCCAACCGGGCAGCAGCGAACGAGCCGGTACCGCGGCGAGCTCACCGACAGCGACCTCCGGATCGAGAAGCCTGCGGCGGGATCCGACCGGCGCGGCGGCCAGCAGCAACACCCGGCCGCCAGCGGCGTCCTGGTCCTCCCCGGTGATCGTCATGGTGCCTACCGTAGTGCTCACCAGCACCGGCCCCATCGCGCGGACGCTCCAAGGCTCGCGGGAACAGCCCTCGTCGATCGCTGGCGGCATGGCCACCTTGTCCGGGACGCTCGCGGCCGTGCTCGGCGCGCGCCTAGCGACGAGCCTGCACTCCCGCGCGATCGGCCTGCCCCGGAGTGCTCAGGGGTGTCCCGGTGCCGCGCAGAGGGCCACGATCCGGCGCCGGTCCTCGGGATGCTCCGCCAGCCACAGCCCGAGCGTGTGCTGCGAGCCGGGGAACACGATCCGGTCGAAGGCGGCGTGCCTCCGGAGGGCGGCCTCGATGCGGGAGGTCACGCCGGGCGGGATCACCGAGTCGTGGTCGGGGACGATCAGTACGGCGCGGCCGGTGAAACGCGCGTAGGTGTCGAAGGCGGGGCTGGCCCGCCAGCTGTCCGCGGTGCGGATGATCTCGGTGAATCCGGAGCCGAAGGGCACCTTCCATGCCGCTGCCGAGTAGGCCGCCGGCGCGCCGAGGACGATGGTGGTGACGCGATCCCCGAGGTGCTCGACCACATCGGCGATGGTCTGGCCGCTCATGCTGAAGCCGATGAGCATGACCGGCCCGTCGGGGGCGAACTCCGCGATCACGCTTCGGGCTTGGAGGAACCGACGCTCCAGGCTCAGCAGCGGGAGCTCGCCGGTGCTCCGGCCGTGACCGGAGAAGTCGAAAGCGAGTGACCGGTACCCGGCGCGCGCGAACTCGCGCGCCAGCGGCAGGTTCCGCTGCTTGCTGCCCGTCCCGGCACCGTGCATGATCACGACCCGTTCGAGCCGCTCGTCGCCCGCCGGGATGCAGGCGGTGCAGCTCAGCTCCTCGCCATCGGCACGGTGGACGAACTCCCGCTGTTCCAAGGCTGATTCCTCCTCGTCGCCGGTGGGGCGGCCTGCCCCGACGGTCGCGGCAGCCGCGGCTCTTGCCGTGTCGGACGGCCGTTCCTGGCGACCACACGAGGGCCGGGCGGATCTTCCCCAGCAAGCCGCGCACGCACCAGGGTTCACAACGTACTGGACGAATCCGATCGGCTCCGGCCAGGCCGTCGGCAGCCCCGCCGAGCCCTCCCGCTTCGAGGGCGTCATGCGGCGGGACAGCGGGGCTCGATGATGAGGGCGATGCCGTCGAGGAGTGACTTGAGGCCGAACTCGAACAGCGTGTCCAGGTCGAGGTCGTAGCCGTGCTTGAGGCTGCCGGCGATCCTGGCGAACACCGGGTACCGGGTTGCCGCGACGATCGCCTCGTAGGCGGGAGTCTGACGGTCCATCCACTGGTCCTCCGACAGGCCGGTGGCGGCCTCGGCCTGGGCCTCCCGCTCCAGGTGCACGGCGATCCCCTGAACATAGCTGTAGAACAGGACGTGCAGGTCGAACATGGTCGTCGGATCGAGGCCGTGGCCGTCTAGGGCGGCGAGCGCCCATTCCGCGTGGGTCATCAGGGCGGGCAGCATCAGGGGTCGGGTGAGCGAGCCGACCTGCGCGAGCCAGGGGTGCCTGCGGTAGATCCCCCACAGGGTGCGCGCACCGAGCTCCAGCCGGACCCGCCACCCGTCCGGCGGCTCGACCGGATAGGCCTTCTCGCCGAACACCGCATCCGCCATCAGCAGAACCAGGTCGTCCTTGCTGTTGACGTACCGGTACGGGGACATGGCGGCGACACCGAGCCTGGCGGCAACGGTCCGCATGGACACCGCTGCCAGTCCTTCGCCGTCCGCGATGCCCACGGCGACCCGGACGATCCGCTCACGGGTCAGTTCGTTCTCGGAGGAGGCGGTCGTCGGCGAACGGCGCCTGGACGGGGGCCGGTTCTCGGTCGGCACCGCATGCTCCTTGGCCGCCACCACGGTGCCGATCCGGGGACGGGCCTCGACCAGCCCTTCCAGGCGGAGCACGGTGAGGGCCTTGGTAGCCGTGGCGAGCGCGACTCCCCACTCACGGGCGATCTGACGCGTCGACGGCACGCGTTCGCCCGGGGCGAGTGCGCCCTCGGTGATCCGCCGTGCGATCTCGTCGGCGATGCGCCGGAACGGCGGATCGGACTTCGAGGCCATGCTGCCGACTCCTTGGAATTTTTTTTCGCGCGCACTGAACCTGTACTAGCTCAGAACCTACCAGCACAGAATGCCGAAATGCGGCCCCTGCCCTAGAACAGAGCGGAGAAATCACCAGTTTGCAGCACTGCACATACGCCGTACATTCAGCTGCGTACAGCGTATTAACGAGCTTGATACAGCGCATGAAGGAGCTTGCATGAAGACTGTGCTCATCTCCGGCGCCGGTGTCGCGGGAGCCGCACTCGCGCACTGGCTGCACCGTGGCGGTGTTGCCGTGACGGTTGTGGAACACGCACCGGGCCGCCGCTGTGGCGGTCAGGCGGTCGACATCCGCGGCGCCGCGCTCGATGTGATCGAGCGGATGGGGCTGCTGGACCAGACCCGAGCCCACCGCACCCGGATGCGCGGCATGTCCGTCCTGGACGGCGCCGGGAAGGAGATCCACCGGTCCACCGAGATGACCTTCAGCAGCGGCCGGCTCGCCAACGACGACATCGAGCTGCTGCGCGAGGACCTGGTACGCCTCCTGCACGAACGGGCGTTGGGCGAAGTCGAGTTCGTGTTCGGGGACGGCATCACCACGCTCGACCAGAACGAGCACGGGGTACGGGTCGGCTTCGAGCACGGCCGCTCGCGAACCTTCGACCTGGTCGTGGGGGCCGACGGCCTGCACTCGGCCGTGCGGCGGCTGGGCTTCGGACCACAGGAGCAGTTCGCCCGCCACCTGGGCATGCATCTGGCGATCTTCACCGCGGACAACTTCCTGGCCCTGGAGGACTGGCAGCTGTGGCTCAGGGACGGCGAGGCCGGCTACGGCATCTACCCGGTGCGCGACAACAGCGAGTTGAGGATCTCGTTCGGCTTCGCGGGCGAGTCGCTCCCCGCCGACCGCGGTGACACCGAACAGCACAAGCTGTTCGTCGCCGATCGGATGGCAACGCTGCACTGGGAGACCCCCAGACTGCTGCGGGCCCTGCGGGAGGCGCCCGACTTCTACTTCGACACGATGACGCAGGTCCACATGGACCGCTGGTCGAACGGCAGGACCGTCCTGCTCGGTGACGCCGGCTACTGCGCCTCTCCGCTGTCCGGCCAGGGGACCAGCCTCGCTCTCGTGGGTGCCTACGTACTGGCCGACGCCCTGCGACGGGCGGACGGCGACCACCACGCGGCCTTCGCCTGCTACGAGAGGCGCATGCGCCCGTTCGTCGAACTCAACCAGGCACTCGCCACCGAGAATCCCGGCGGACCGGCCTCCGAAGCCTCCGTCGAACGGGCCAAGAACGCGATCGAACTCGACGGTTGAATTACGCGGCAACCCCGCGCCCGTCACGGCGTTACTCCACAGATGTAAACCCACTGGCCAACGCCCGCCGCCGGCGGATCACCCGGTGGTCGGATGTGCACGGGTACGTCGCATGGCAGCGCCGCCCATGCGCGACAGCCATCCGACGGATCGTCAGAGGCGGTTCCAGGACTGGTGGATGCCAAGCACGGTGGACGTGCTCGGCATGACCGCGCCCGAGCTGGCGCTGCCGCCGGATGCCCCGGACCGGCCACAAAATCCGGACGTGAACCGTCGACGAGGTGCAGCGACACCGTGCCCACCGGGTACGGTCCGGTGGGCACAGGCAGGGTGAGCCGCGTCGGGCCCGTGGAGGCCGGAGCCGTAGTGGCCGGGGCCGCGGTGGCCGGACCCGCGGTGGCCGGACCCGCGGTGGCCGGAGCCGCCCATGCGGGCCGGCGGACTTCGCCGCGGACATCCGGTCCGTCCTCGACCGCTGCGTCGAGGACCTCGCCGCCGGGTGCGATCCCGACGCCGAACGGCGGCCGCTGCCGGTCGGTCTGCTCGGCTCCCTCGATCGGGACCGCATCGGCGTGTTCGGCTGGTCGAAGGGCGGAACGGCCACCGCCGGCCTCATGCTGGAGGACCGGCGCGTCCGGGCCGGGCTGAGCCTCGACGGCCCGATGCAGCCGACGATCCACTGTTGTGCCACGCCACCCACTGGAACCCGGCCCGCTCGACCTGGCCGAAGTCCCGTCCCGTCTTCTGACGCTCGATCAACTCGGGCACGGTGGACCCGTGAACGTACGGGTCGCGCTCGCCGCGCAGTCCGGCAAGGCACCCTCGGAAGGGTCGACTCGCACGAAAGGTGACCAAGTCAGCTGAAAATGAACAACTTTGACGGTGGGTTAATACTTTGTTCCTCATTGCAAGACGATCTTGACATCGCCGAGACCGGCCCTCGATGATCGCTTGTAGGCGAAAGAACGGCTCCTGCGCCGGTGGAGTGGGCCGTGGCGTGCCTTTCGACATCAAGAGGGGGAGTTGTGCGCTTACTTCTCATCGGGGGAGGATCCGGCCAGCAGCCGAGGCTCCGGCGCCTGGCCGAAGGTGTCTCGACGGTCGTACTCTGCCGGGCCGCCGTGCTCGACTGGGTGCACCAGTTGCACGAGAACGACGCGGTGGTCGTCCTGAACGACGACTCGCCGCTGGAGCGATGGCTCGCCGCGGCGCACTTCCTGCACCAACAGTGGCCGTTGGACGGCATCGCGGCGCTGGCCGAGATCGACCAGGACAAGGCGGCCGCCATCGCCGAGGAACTCGAACTCGCCTATCACTCCCCCGAGACCGTCCGTGCCGTGAACGACAAGACGGTCATGCGCGAGCGGCTCAACGCGGCGGGCGTCGAGCACATGCCGTTCCGGCAGGTCTCGTCGATCACCGAGTTGGAGGCCTTCCAGCGCGAGGTCGGCGGCCCGCTTCTGCTCAAGCCGTCGCGCGGCCGGGCGAGCACCGGGATCGCCGTGGCGCACGACGCCGGCGAGCTGGCCGCGGCGCTCGAGGTGGCCATGGGCGCCAGCGCGCCGCGACTGGAGCCGTCCCCGCCGATCGCCGAACGGTACGTCGCGGGGCCCGAGTTCAGCATCGAGGCGATCACTCACCGCGGTGTCCACTATGTCTTCGCGGTCACCGAGAAGTTCAAGGACGACGGCAGCAAGGTGGAGACCGGCCACGTCGTGCCGGCCCGGATACCGCAGAGCACCTCCGACCAGCTCGTCGCCCACGTCCGGGCCTGTCTGGACGCGCTCGGTGTCGAGCGGGGCATCACGCACAGCGAGGTGATCCTCGGCTCCGACGGTCCGGTGCTGGTCGAGACGCATCTGCGCCAGGCGGGCGACTCGATCGTCCAGCTCACGGAGTCGGCCACCGGGGTCAACCTCACCGACCTGGTGCTGCGGCAGCTGCTCGGAGTGGACCTGGCCGCGCTGCCCGAGGTGGCGAGCCGCACCGACGGGCCGCACTACCTCGCGAGCGGCGCCATCCGCTACCTCACGCCCGAGCTCACCGGACGGCTGGCGGGGATCGACGGGCTGGCTCAGGCCCGCGCCATCGAGGGCGTCATCCACGTGGACCAACTAGTGTCCGACGGCGCAGAGTTGAACGGACTGCAGAGTTCGTACTCCCGGTTGGCCTCGGCCCGGGTCGAGGCGAAGGACGCGGACGATGCGGTCCGACTGGCCGAGGAGGCCCTGAACCGGCTGTCAGCCCGAGCCGTCGCGTCGTCGTGAAGCGCGGGCTGTCGACCGGCCGCGGCGTCACGATCTACCTGATCGGCTTCTTTCTCACCAATGTCGGCGTAGGTGGCTTCACCCTGGCCATCGGCCTGGCCCTGTACAGGCAGACCGGCTCGGCGGACACCTTCGCGCTCCTGGTGGGGGTCGAGTACGCGCTCGGTCTGGCCGGCCAGTTGCTGGGCGGGAGCATCCTCGACCGGCGTGACGTCCTGACGGTCGGGCTGGTCTCCAACAGCATCCGGGGCGTCGCCGTGCTGGTGGGCGGGGCGCTCTTCCTCGCGTCGGATTCCCAACTCGTCCTGGTCTCCGCCTTCCTGGTCTCGGCCTTCATCCGGCCGCTGTACCGGGCCGCCAGTTTCGTCATGGTCCGGCAGGTGGCCGACGTGGCCGTGATGCCCCAGGTCAACACGCTGCGCTTCGGGCTGCTTCAGGTGGCCCAGCTGGCCGGGCTGGGCGTGGTCTCCGGGCTGTTCGTGGTCCTACCGAGCGGGGCCGTGCTCTGCGCGGTCGCCGTCTTCTTCCTGTCGGGCACGGCGGTGCACTTCCTGCTGCGGGGCATTCCCGACCGCAGCGCCGCGCAGGGCGCGGGTGAGCCGAAGTCCCCGGCCCCCATGACTCTTCGGGAGAACTGGCGGCAGCTGGGCCAGGTGCTGCGGAGCAATCCGGGGCTGTGCGTCCACCTGGTCATCGGGGTGATGCCGTCCGTGATCACCTCGCTCGCCAGCGTGCTGGTGGCACCGGTCAACCAGGCGCTGCGCGGCGGGCCGCTGGGCATCACCGTCCTGGACGGCGGTGCCTCGGTGGGCGCGCTGCTGACCGTCCTGGTGGTGCGCCGGATCGACGCCCGGCGGCCGTACCTGGTCGGCGTTGCCTGCGCCACGGCGGTACTGGCCCTCGGCCTGCTCGCCGGAGCGTCGGCGCTGCCGGTGGCGGGGCTGGCCTTCCTCGGTATCGGTGTGGCCACCACGCTGGGCGCGACCACCTCCGACACCATTCTGCAACTCCGTTCCGCACCACAGCTGTTGGGCCGGCTCTCGATCACCCGGGAGAGCGCCACCTCGATCACCGCGATCGCCATGATCCCGCTGACCGGCCCGGTAACCACCGACTGGGGCGTGCACGTCACCGCACTGGTGTTCACCGGTGTCGCCGCCGCCTACCTCTCCCTGTTCCTCGTCACCGCAGCCGTGCTGCGCGGCCGGTTCTTCGGCCAGCGGGCGGAACTGCGACCCGACCGCGCGTCCACAGACCGCCTGGAGGCTTCCGTATGACCACGCTCGACTGGGCCACCGTCCTTGACCGGCTGTTCGACGCGCCCGATGATCCGGCCACCCGCAGCTGGGCCGAGGAGGCCCTCGCCGCCGGATCCGGTACGCCGGGCCAGCGCCGCGCCTACGACCTGCTGGTCGCCGGGCACGATGTGATCGACCTGCTGGCCGAGACCCCGGCGGCCGTCGCCGGGTTGCTGGCAGCCGCGGACCCCGGCCGGATCACCGTGGCTCCGGCCGAGAACGAGTGGAGCGCGCTTCACATAGTCCACCACGTCGCGGACAACGAAGCGGTGAACGCGGTCCGGATCCGCTCCATCCTCACCGAGGACACACCGACCATCTTCGGCTACGACTCCCACCCCTGGACCAGGTTCTTCGCCCTGGAGACCTGGCAGGACGCGCTGGAGCGGTTCAGCACCGCCCGCCGCAACACCGTCGCACTCGCCAGGTCGCTCGACGCCGAGGACCTGGACCGGCGCGGAGTGCTGTCCTACCGGGGCGCCGAGTCGCTGCGCGTCCTGCTGGCGGTGCTGGCCGGCCACGACCGGGACCACCTGGACCAGCTCCGGTCCGCGCTGGCCGCCGCCGAGTAGCACCTCATCACCCGGGTCCGGCGAACTCCCCGGCCGGATCCGACCTCTGTCACGAAGCCCGGCGTGCGGCGCGACGACACGCCGCACGAAGGCCACGAACACAGCCATGATGCGAGGGGATTCCTTAGCCATGAGCTTTTCCGAGCTCAGTCAGTCCGTACTCGAAGCGTCCCTGTGCGCCAGTTGTGGCGCCTGTGCCGCCGTCTGCCCCGAGAGCGTCCTCGTCGTCTCGCCCGATCAGCCCACCCCCGTCCTCGCCGCCGGTGCGAGCGCGGACGGGTGCGGCAGCTGCACCCTGTGCGTCGATGTCTGCCCGGGCCGGGAGACCGCGGTGCCCGAGTCGGAGCGCCGGATCTTCGGCCGGACCAGGTCGCAGGACGAGCGCTGGACGGGCATCGTCCGTTCCACCTACTCGGCGCGCGCCGCCGATCCCGCGGTCAAGCAGGCCGCCTCGGCCGGCGGTGCGGCGACCGCGCTGCTGGTGTCCGCGCTGCGTCGCGGACAGATCGAGGCGGCCCTGGTCATCGGCCGCGACGAGGAGCGCCCCTGGGTGCCGGTGCCCCGGCTGGCGACCACCGTCGCCGAGATCGTCGAGTGCGCCCAGGCGAGTTACTGCCTGACCCCGAACCTGCAGATCCTCCGGGACGCGCCGTACGACCGGATCGGCGTGGTCGGTCTCGCCTGCCAGATCGAGGCGGTGAACCGGATGCGCAATCTGCCGCAGCAGCCCGCGGTGGCCGAGAAGATCGCCTTCACCATCGAGATCGGCTGCGCCTCCAACACCCGCCGGGAGGGCACGGAGTACCTCATCGAGGAGCGCCTGCGCCTGCCGCTGGTCGACGTCACCCGGATGAAGTACCGGGCCGGCGACTACCCGGGCGAGTTCACCGTGTGGGACCGCTCCGACCGGCGGCGCTCCCTGCCGTTCCACGAACTGGTCACCGAATTCAAGAAGTTCAAGACCCACCGCTGCCTGGCCTGCCCCGACTGGTGGAGTGGCCTGGCGGACGTCTCGATCGCCGACGGCGACCCCAACATCTTCCGGACCAGCCGGGAGGGCGAGCAGACCGACAAGGCCTCGCTGGTGGTGACCCGTACCGAGACCGGCCAGGCACTCGTGGCGGACACCGTCCGCCACGGCGACCTCGAGGTGGCCGAGAACGTGTTCCTCCCCGAGGAGAGCCTCGGGCTGCAGCGCAAGCGCCATCGGTACGCGAGCTACGCGGCCGACAACCCGGGGGCGGTGCCCAGCCCGCCGGTGGCCGGCGTCGAGGTCGAACGGCCGATAGGCGACGACGAATTGATCGAACTCATGAGTAGGGACCCTCAGTCATGACCGTGCCGGACGATCGGTACGCCGGCCTGCTGGACCAGGCACGAGCCCTTCCCGAGCGCATCCTGGTGCGCTCCGTCCACCCCGCCGAGGCCGGCGGCCCAGCGCTGCAACCCCATCCCGACAAGGCGATCAGCCAGCGCGCCACCGTACTGGCCGCCGTCGCCGACGGCACGTCACGGCTGAGCAACGTCGCCGACTGCGCCGATGTCCGCTGCAATCTCAGAGCACTTGAGAAGCTCGGCATCCAGGTCCGGGTCACCGGACCGGGCGAGCTGATGGTGACCGGCACCGCCGCGTCCGGGATCCGGATCACCGACCGCACCCTGGACGCAGGCAACAGCGCCACCACCTCGCGGCTGCTGCTCGCCGTACTGGCCGGCAGCACGTCTGACTGCGTGGTGACCGGGAACCGGCTGCTGCGCTCCCGGCCAATGACGGAGGTGCTCGACCCGCTGCGCGAACTGGGCGCCGAGATCGAGGAACTCGGCGAGCCGGGCCGGCTCCCGCTGCGGGTGCGCGGGGCGCGGCTGCGCGGCGGCGAGGTGAATGTCACGGTGGACTCGGCCCAGCCGGTCTCCGCGCTGCAGTTCGCCGCACTGAACGCCGCCGGACCGGTGCGCATCCGCCGGCGGACGATGGCGCGGGACCACACCGAGCGGCTGCTGCGCTGGACGGGCGTCCCGGTGGCCCAGAGCGAGCTGGACCTGCTGGTCACCCCGCGCCGCCCGCGCGCCTTCGATCTCACCGTGCCCGGCGACCCCTCGGGCGCCGCGCTGCTGGCCGCGCTCCACCTGGCCTCCGCCCAGCCGGGACAGGAGCTGACCCTGACCCGGGTCGGGCTGAATCCGCTGCGCACCGGCTTCCTGCGGATCCTGGCGGCGATGGGCGCCACCGTGACCGAGACGGTGACCTCCCAGGACGGGCCGGAACCCGCGGGCGACATCCGGATCGTGCTGCCCGGTCCCCTGCGCGGCACGGTGGTCGAGGGTCGGCAGCTGGTGCAGAGCGCCATCGACGAGCTGCCGCTGGTCGCCGCGCTGGCCGCGGTGGCCAAGGGCCGTACGGTGATCCGGGACGCCGCCGAGCTGAAGGGCAAGGACACCGACCGGATCGCCAGCACCGTCGAACTGCTCGCCGCGTTCGGCATCGCCGCCCGGGCCACCCCCGACGGCCTGATGGTCGAGCCCGGCACGCCGGTCGCCCCGGAACAGCTCCGGCTGCCCGCCGACCACCGGGTGATCTTCGCCGCTTTCGTGCTCGCGCTGCTGGCCGGCGGCGGCTGCGAACTCTCGGGGGTCCGGGCGGCCGCCACCTCCCACCCCGGTGCGATCGACGACCTCGCCCGCTTCGCCCGACTGGAGATCCGATGAGCGACGGCTACGCCGTCATCAGTGGCGGCTCGGGGCACCTCGGCTCGGCCGTGGCCGCCCGCCTGCTGGCGGAGGGCCGCCGGGTGGTGGTCCTGGACCGGGTCCCTCCCCGCGCTCAGGGAGCCGAGTTCCACCAGACCGATCTCGCCGACGAGCAGGCGACGGACGAACGGCTGGCGCGGCTGCTGGAGCTCCGGGGCGCACCGGACGGGCTGGTGATGTGCCAGGGCTGGTCGCCCAAGGGGCCCGACGGCCGTCCGCTGCCCGAGGCCGAGGTGCCGGCCGCGCTCTTCCGGCAGGTGCTGGACGCCAATCTGACGAGCTGCTTCCTGCTGATGCGCACCCTGGTGCCGGCCATGGCCGAGGCGGGCCGCGGCCGGGTGGTGGCCGTCGGCTCGGCGGCGGCGCACACCGGACGGACCACGGCCGGAGCGGCATATGCCGCGGCCAAGGCCGGTCTGGCCGCGATGGTGAGCACCTTCGCGGTGCGCCACGGCGGGGACGGTGTGCTGATCAACACCGTGGCCCCTGGCAAGGTCGCCAATCCCGACTGGCCCGACTCCGCCGAGGAGATCGACCGGTACCGGCGCGAGATCCCGGTCGGACGGCTCGCGCACAAGGAGGAAGTGGCGGATCTGATCGCCTTTCTGGTCTCCGACCGCAACAGTTATCTCACGGGTCAGACCGTGATCGTCGATGGAGGACGTCTGGCATGACGACGAAGATCGCTCAGCCCATGCGGCTCGAGGACTTCACATGGACCGAGTTCGAGGCGAGGGCGTCGCAGGTGCCCTACTGGATCCTGGTCGCCGGCAGCACCGAGCAGCACGGGCCGCATCTCCCGTTGGCCGCCGACACGCTGGTGGCCGAGCGGCTGGCCGACCTGTCCGCCGAGCTGCACGGCGCGGTCGTCCTCGGCAGCATCCGGACGGGCGTGCTGCATGCCTTCCAGGACTGGCCGGGCAGCCAGAGGATCCCGGTGGACGTGCTGATCGGCCAGGCCGCGGGCATGGCCGAGACGGCGGCCCGGTACAGCAACCGGGTGCTGGTGCTGAACGGCCACGACGAGAACCACGAACCGCTGATGATCGCGGCCCGTGCCCTGAACGAGCGTCACGGCACCGACGTGGTGGTGGTCGAGTGGGCGCAGCTGGTCAGCGACGTCGTCCGGGAGGTCTCCGAGTCCACCAGCGAGTCGCACGGCGGCGAGGGGCTGACCTCCCTCTTCCTGCACTGGTACCCCGAGCGGGTGCGCACCGACCTGATAGCGCTCGGGACCCTGCCCCAGGGCGACGTCACCCGCGCCGACCTGCACGTGCGCAAGCGGTCCCACCTGGTGGAGCGCCTGCGGCCGCAGGACATCCCGTCCGGCGTCCTGGGCGATCCGCGCCTGGCGAGTGCCGAGAAGGGAAAAGTGATCGCCGAGGCCCTGCTGACCCGCGTGGACGCGATCGCCCGGGAGCGCTCATGGCTGTGACCACCAAGAGCAGCCTCGAGGTGCTGCAGCGGCGCGAGAGCCCGTCGATGGCCAAGACGATCGGCGCGGAGATCGGGATCACGCCGGTGCGCGGTCTGGGCAGTCGGTTGTGGGACGAGGAGGACCGGGAGTACCTGGACCTGACCGCGGGCTCCGGCGTCCTCGCGCTCGGCCACAGCCACCCGGCCGTGCTGGCCGCGATGCACGCCCAGTTGGACCGCTACGCCCACGGTGGCTGGCAGTTCGGCTGCGCCGCCCGGGCCGAGCTGAGCGAGCGGCTGGCCGAGCTGCTCCCGTGGCCCGACCCGATGCTGCTGTGGTGCACCACCGGCACCGAGGCCGTCGAGGCCGCGCTCAAGACGGCCCGGTGCGCCACCGGCCGCCGACAGGTGCTCGGTTTCCTCGGCGGCTACCACGGCAAGACCGCGGGAGCCCTGGCCGTGACCGCCAACTCGGCCTACCGGTCCGGTGCGACCGAAGTGCCGGTGGCCGGCCTGTCGTTGCCCTACCCGGTGGCCGCCGGCCATGTGCCGCCCGGGGCGCGGCCCGGACGCGGGCAGCGGTTCGGCCAGGAGATCCTGGAGCACCCCGACTTCGGTTCCGCCGACGTCGCCGGCCTCATCGTGGAGACGGTGCAGGGCGCTGGCGGCATGAACGCCGCCGCGCCGGGCCTGCTGCAGGACCTCCGGGAGTTCTGCACCGCGCACGGCATGCTGCTGATCGTCGACGAGATCTTCACCGGTTTCGGCCGCACGGGCGCGTTGTTCGGTTTCCAGCACGAGAATGTGGTTCCCGACCTGGTGGTGCTCGGCAAGGCGATCGGCGGCGGTCTGCCGGTGTCGCTGGTGGCCGGACCGCGTGAGCTGCTGGCGGCCCTCCCGCCGCTTCGGCAGACCAGCACCTTCTCGGCCAACCCGGTCGCGTGCGCGGCGGGCCTGGCCGTCCTGGACACCCTGCTGGAGCAGGACCTGTCCACCGGCGCGGGCGTCCTGGGCGACCGGCTGGTCGGCGCGGTCGCCAAGCTCGCCGTGCCGGGCGTACGGCTGGAGACGATCGGCCGCGGGCTGATGACGGGCGTGCGGATCGCCGAGGCACCGGTCGCGGACCGGACCGCCTTCACCTGCGCGGTCATCGCGCGGATGCGGGCGCTGGGCGTCCTGGCACTGCGCGGCGGCGCGGACGGCACGGTGGTCAAGTGGACCCCGCCCCTCACCATCACGGCGGCGGAGCTCGACCGGTCCGTCGACGTCCTGAGGGAGGCGCTGGCAGCGGAGTGCGCCGGTGCGGAGGCGGTCGGATGACCGAGGTGCACGCGTGGTGGGGCCGAGTGTTCGCGCAGGGGAGCCCGGGCGGCAACCACACGGTGATCGTCCTGCCCGGTGTGCAGGTGGTGGACCGGGCGGCGGTCGCGGCCCGGTTCGCCGTCCCGGACACCGGTTTCGTCACCGGCGTCCACGGCAACGAGATCACCCTGCGGACCTTCTCCCCGGTCGAGGAACTGGCCCAGTGCCTGCAGACCTCGCTCGCGGCCCTGACCGCCCTCGGCGTCCCCGAGGGTGAGCGCCGGCTGGTCCGCCACGAACGCGGCGAGCAACTGGAGCTGTACCGCGAGGGCGCGGTCACCTGGGCCCGGGAGACCGCACCGGGCTCGCTCGCGCTGGAGCACACCGACTGGCCCAACTTCGTCATGGCCGAACCGGCGCCCGGTAGCGGCCCGGTGATCCTGCGGCAGGCCCGCAGCCGGGTGCATCTGCGTTGCGCCGACGCGAAGCAGCTGGACGGCCTGGACATCCGGGCCGCGGACGTGCTCGAGCTGTGCGCCCGGACCGGCACGAACGGGCTGGTCCTGTCCGCCCCGGCGGACGACGGGCTGCGGGTACGGGTCTTCACCACCTCGCTGTCCGGGCGGGAGGACAGTGCCACCGGCGGAGCCGTCCTCGGCGTGGGCCGGCTCACCGCGCTCGACGGTGTCAGGGGCGACCTCGCGGTCGTCCAGGGTCCGGCGCGCGAGGAGCAGCAGGGCCGGCTGCACCTGCGGCTGACCGGCCGCGGCGAGGTCCTGCTGGGCGGCACCGTGGAGTCCCTGATGACCGGAAGGACGGCCTTCGTATGACGACCGTCCCCCCCGGCATCCGGGTCCACGACCGGGTCGACGACCTGCCGCTGGACGAACTCGCCGCGCTCACCGGCACCGGCGCGCTGTACGACTCGCCCGACTGGCTGCGGTACTGCGAGCAGTCGGCCGCCGGCGGCACGCGCCATCTGACCCTCACCGACGAGCGCGGCCGCCTGGTCGGCCTCACCTCGTTGCGCATCGTCCCGGACCAGAACGTACTGGGCCTGTACAACCTCGCGTCGCTCATCGGCGCGCAGGAGCCGACCGAGGAGCTGGCCCGCCGGGGTCTGTTCCCGAACGGCGTGGCCGCCGTCTCCGGTGCGCACTGCGTCCTGCTGACGGCCGGGGACGGCGGGCCGGCCGAGCGGTCCGGGCGCCGTCGGCTGCTCGTCCGGGCCGCGGCCGGGCTGGCCGAGGACGAGGGCTGCCGCACGGTCGGGTTCCTGTACCTGACCGACGCCGACGCGGTCCGGGATGTCTCGGCCGTCCTGGGAGCGGCGGCCGGCCCGCCCTTCCTGGCCGCGGCGCACACCGAACTCACCACCGACTGGCCGGACTTCGACGGCTACCTGGGCACCCTGCACCGCTCCCGGCGCAACAAGGTCCGCCGGGAGCGCCGGGAGTTCCTGGGGTCCGGCCTGACCGTCCGGGTGCTGCACGGCACCGACGAGCTCGACGAGACCACCGCCCGGCTCCAACTCGCCGTGCGCAAGCGCTACTCCGCGCCGGGCTCAGTGGAGTCCGTGCTGGCCGACTACGACCATCTGGGCCGCACGGTCGGCGACCGGGTCCGGGTCTTCCTGTGCGAGCGGGACGGGAAGCCGGTCGGCCTGAGCCTGGCGCTGCTCGACGGCGATCGGCTGCACCTGCGGCTGGTCGGCTTCGACTACGACGCCACCGGTTCCGACTTCGCCTACTTCAACCTGCTCTTCTACGAACCGATCCGGTGGGGTCTGGAGCACGGGATCAGGACGTACTCGTTCGGGACGGGCAGCTACCCGGCCAAGATCGCCCGGGGCGCGAGCCCGGTCCCGGCCTACGGGGTGGTGCGCTGGCCCGCCGAACTGCGCGAAGCCGCGGCCCAGGCGCTCGCCGAGCGTGAAGCGGCGCTGCGGGAGCGACTCCCCCAACTGCCGCCCGCCCCCTTCTCCTCGGCTTCTTCGCCCTTCGGAACAGGAGTTCCCTCGTGACACAGCGTCGACGCATCGTGGTGGCGGACGCGCCGGGTGGCCCCCATCCGTCCAGCTATCTCCCCTCCCTGCTCACCGAGTTCGACGTGGACGCGGTATGGCTCGCGGTCGAGGCGGCCGAGGCCCGCGCCGACCGGGCGACGGCCATGCGGCAGGTCGCGGCCACGGGCGGCACGGTCACGGCGGTGAGCACGCCCGAGGAGGTCGCCGAAGCACTGGCCGTGCTGGTCGTGCCGGGCCGTACCGCCGGCGTGGTGGCCTTCAGCGAGCGGGTGGTCCACCTCGCCCAGCAGGCCGCCGTCCGGGCCGGCCTGCCCGGCAACCCGCCCGCGGTGCTGGAGGCCCTCCAGGACAAGCGGGTCCAGCGTGCCCGTCTGCGCAGCCACGGTGTTCCGGTGCCCCGGCAGTGGGAGCTGCGCGAACCCGCTGACGTCGCCGAGGCCGAGCAGCAGGCGCCGTTCCCGGCCGTACTGAAGCCGTCGGTGGGCATGGGGAGCCTGGCCACCTTCCGGGTGGCGAGTGCCCAGGAGCTCGCTCCCGCCTGGCGGCGGGCCCGGGAGTTGGCCCTCGCGGACCCGCGGGTGGCCCATCACCGGCCGGTCATGCTGCTGGAGGAGGAGCTCGTCGGGGATCCGGCCCGGGCGACCGGCGGCCTCGGCGACTACCTGTCCGTCGAAGTGCTGGTGGTGGACGGCGAGCCGGCCGTCCTGGCGGTGTCCGACAAGCTCCCGTTCTCCCGGCCCTACCGGGAGAACGGGCACATCATCCCGACCCTGCGCCCGGCCGCGGAGACCGACGAGGTCGTGGCGCAGGTCCTGGCGGCGCACGCGGCGCTCGGCATCCGGTTCGGCGCGACCCACACCGAGGTCAAGCTGACGGCCGACGGCCCGCGCATCATCGAGGTCAACGGCCGCCCGGGCGGCAAGGTCGCGGACCTCCTGATGCTCGCCGCCGGGTACGACCTTCCGCTCAACCTGGCCCGGCTGTCCGCCGGGATGCCCGCCGACACCGCCGTGACGTGCGAGCGCTGGGCGCTGTACGCGACCCCGCAGCCCCCGGTGGGCCGTCACCTCGTCGATGTCGCCCCCGCGCGGGAGGACCTGCTGCGGATTCCCGGCACCCGGGGCGTGCACCACCTGGTGCCGGCCGGCCAGCTGGTCGACTCGGCCAACGGCACGGCCTGCCAGCTGGCCAAGATCTCGGCCGTGGCCGACACCGCCGAGGAGCTGATGCGGATCGCCGGCCGGCTGGCGGACCCGGCGCTGTTCAAGCTGCACGCCGCCGCGACCGGAACCGGCTCGGCCGCTGAGGAGCGGGACAGCGTACGGGTGTTCATCGGTGAGCCGTCCTCGGTCGACCCGAGCAACGGCTTCGAGCACGACGGCGCGCTGCTGCTCCGCTTCCTCGCCGACCCGCTGGTCGACTACAGCGCCGACACCGGTGAGGCCCGGCCGGCCGCCGCCGAGAGCTGGGAAGTGTCGGCCGACGGCACCCGGGTCGACTTCCGGCTGCGGCCGGGCGTCCGGTTCCACCACGGCCGCGAGGTCACGGCGGCGGACTACGTCTACTCGCTGTCCAGGGTGGTCCGCCCGGCCACCGGATCGAAGCTGGCGTACCACCTCTCCTGCATAGAGGGCTTCGATGCCGTCCGCTCGGGCGAGGCCGACACACTCAGCGGCGTGACCGCGGTGGACCCGCGGCTGCTGCGGGTCCGGCTGAACCGCCCGTTCCACGAGGTCGCGGCCGTGTTCGGACACCGGGTGACCGCGGCCGTACCGCAGGAGCTGGCGGACGGGGACCGGGAGCTGTTCCGCGTGCACCCGGTCAGCACCGGCCCGTACCGGATCATCCGCCCGTGGGTGCCGGGCCAGGGCCTGACCATGGCCCGCTTCGACGGCTACTACGGAGCCAACGAGGCCTTCCCGGACGGCGGTTCCGGCTACCTGGACCGGCTGGAGTTCCGGATCTACGAGGAGCTGGAGGACGCGTACCGGGACTGGCACCGCGGCGAGCTCGACGTGGTGAAGGTACCGCCGGCCCGGATCCCGGACGCGCTGCCGTTCGGCGAACGCTTCCGCCGCACCCCCTGCGCGCTCATGCAGTACGTGGGCTTCCCGACCGAGGTCGCGCCGTTCGACAACCCGGTGGTCCGCCGGGCCGCGGCGATGGCGATCGACCGCCAGGGCGTCATCGACTCGGCGTTCAGCGGGACGCGCCCGCTGGCGCAGCGCATCCTGCCTCCCATGCTGCGCACCGACGACGACGCCGACCTGACGGGCGTGCGCTACGACCCCGAGGGCGCCCGGGCGCTGCTGGCGGAGCACGGCATCGCGCCGGTCACCACCTACTTCACCTACAACGCCGGTCTCGGGCACGACGGTTGGGTGGAGAGTGTGATCGACCAGCTCAACACCAACCTGGGCTGGCGGATCACCCCCCGCCCGATGGTGTGGCCGGAGTTCCTCGCCTGGCTCAAGCAGGCCGACACGGTGTTCCGGATGACCTGGGCGATCGACTACCCGTCGGCGGACAACTTCCTGTTCCCGCTGTTCCACTCGGCCTCCGTCGGCAGCAGCAACTACACCCGCTACCGGAGCACCGAAGCGGACGCGCTGATCGACCGGGCCCGTGGCACCGCGGACCCGGTGAGCCGGCGCAAGCTCTACGCCGAGGCGGAGGCCCGGGTCTGCGCGGACCTGCCGCTGCTGCCGCTCTGGTACGGCGTGCAGTACCACCTGGTCAACCTCGACGAGTTCGAGGTCGAGGGCCCGGTGGTAGACCTCTTCGGCGAGCCGGTCCTGCGCTCCTTCCGCCCGCGCGGCTGACCGGCGCCGCGGGTGTGACGGCCGTCGCCGCCGGCCGTCACACCCGTGGAGTGGCGCGACGGTCGTCACCGGAGGCTTCGAGCCTCTGGCCGGTTCTCCGCCACGTGGTGCGACGGAGAACCGGGCGGCGACGGGTGTGGATCGCGGCCGCGCCCCCGGCACTCGCTCGACCCGTCAGGGCCGGATGTTGTGGTTGACGTGGAAGAAGTTGTCCGGATCGTATGCGCGTTTGATCTCGATCAGGCGGGTGTAGTTGTCGCGGTAGTCGTCCGTGACCCGTTCCTGGTCGTCGTCGGCCACGAAGTTGACATAGCCGCCCGCCGAGGAGTGTGGGGCGATCGCCCGGTAGTAGTCCTTCACCCAGGCCGTGTTGACCGCGTTCTCGGCCGGATCCGGCCACATCCCGGCGATCACGGTCGCGAACGTGGCGTCGCGGTAGGAGAACGCGGTCTCCTCCGGGGCGATCCGGTGGCAGGCGCCGTTGATCGGGTAGATGTGGCAGGCGCTGACCGACGGCACCTTCGGCCCGTGCGCGGCGTGGGCGGCGATCGCCTCGTCGGTGAGCCGGGCGGCGAAGGCCGACTTCCAGTAGTGCTGCAGGCCGGGCGGCAGCAGCTGGTCGAACATGGTCTGCAGCACCGGGTACGGCAGCGGCCCGACCGACTCGAAGGCCACCGGGGCGGCCTCCCGGAACGGCTGGACGGCCCGCTCGCCCTCCGCCATCGGCCCGGACCAGCAGACCACCACCGCGATCAAGGGGTCACCGTGCCGTTCCTCCGGGACGAACGGCAGCGGCGGGGCGTTGTGGAAGGCGGGGAAGGCACCCAGCTGCTCCGGTGCGACGGCGATGTACTCGCGGTAGTGCCGCAGCACGGATTCCGTGTGCTCCAGCTCGAAGAACATCAGGCCGCCGAGCACCTCCGAGACCGGGCTGAGCCGGAACTCGAAGGAGGTGACCACGCCGAAGTTCCCGGTGCCGCCGCGGAGCGCCCAGAACAGGTCGGGGTGCTCGTGCTCGGTCACCATCAGGAACCGGCCGTCCGCCGTCACCACGTCCGCGGAGAGCAGGTTGTCGCAGGTCAGTCCCAGGTGGCGGGCCAGGTGGCCGAAGCCGCCGCCGAGGGTGAGCCCTCCCACGCCGGTGGTCGAGACGACCCCGCCGGTCACCCCGAGTCCGAAGGCGTGCGTCGCCGCGTCCAGATCGGCCAGTGTCGCACCGCCTTCGACCCGCGCCGTCCGCCGTACCGGGTCCACCCGCACCCCGCGCATCGCCGACAGATCGGCCACCACGGCGTCGTCCCACGTCCCGTAGCCCGGCACGCTGTGGCCGCCACCGCGGATCGCCAGGTCGAACCCGTTCTCCCGGGCGAACCCGACGGCGGCGAGCACGTCCCCGGCGTTCACACAGCGCACGACCGCCGTCGGCTTCCTGTCGATCATGGCGTTGTACACGCGGCGTGCCTCGTCGTACCTGGCGTCACCCGGAGTGATCACCGCACCGTGCACCCGGCTCGTCAACTCTTCAACCGACTGCTTGCCCATGACGCTCTCTCCAGCCCTGCGGAAGCCGCGCGGAAACCCTACGGAAGCGCCGGCCGGCCGGATCACGCCACGGCCGACGGTCGGGTCGGCCCTCCTCCACGCTACGCCCGGCCCCGTGGCACTGCTCACCGCCAGGAGGCGGCCGCATCCGGGGCAGGCGTCCGGGTCGCCGGGTCTCTCGACACGGCATCATCGCCCGGTGGCCCCGCCACGTCGAGGCGGGTGGGGTGCCGCAGTTCGGACGGCGGGCGCCCCACCGCTCACCGGAAGTCGGTTCTTCAGGCTGCGGTTTGCCGTTGCCCCCAGTCGGACAGCGATCGCCAACTCCGCACCGACGTACCGGTATGGCGTGGTATCGCGCCACCGAGCCACCGCCGTTCCACTCCCGGTTCGGGCCCCTCGAACTGCGCCCGCAGCCGCTCGAGGTACCGGCCGACCCGCCGGCCGGCAAGAACGGCTCGACCAACCGCCGCTCGTAACCGGTGAGTTGTGCACGCGGCACACCCGGATTCAAACCTGGCCACCCGCCTCAGATGGGACCGAAACGGATTTGACCACAACCGAAGACAGGTGCTGGTGCCGTGCCGGTACGGCGGGTCAAGTTACCGTGTTGAGCAGGACGTGGGGGGGACGGGAGGGCCTGTCATGCGCTTCGGGTTGCTGGGACCGCTGGAGGTCGTCACAGGTGGTGGCGTTCGCATCGCCGTAGCGGCGCCGAAGCAGCGCACCATCCTGGCCAGTCTGGCGCTCCGCCCCAACCGCACCGTCTCCACCGAGGCCCTCATGGAGGCGTTATGGCCCGATGAGAAGCCGCCGAGCGCCAGGGCGGCGGTGCTGAACTACGTGGCCCGGCTGCGACGCGGACTCCTGGACGCCGCCGAGCGGTTGCAGACGTCCACGGGTGGCTACCGGCTCGACATCCACGAGAACATCGAGCTCGACCACGTGTACACCGCCGAGCTGGAGAAACGGGCCAGGACGGCGCTCTCCGAGGGGGATTGGCGGGCCGGCGAGCAGCAGGCCGACGCGGCGCTGCGCGCACCTTCCGCTGGCGCTGTCGGTGGCTGCGGCGCGCGCCGCGTCGATGACCGCGGTCCCGCTGTCGGTGCTCGCCGACCAACTGGACGGCGGGGCGCTCGGCATGCTCAGCGCCGGGGACGAGGTGAGCAGCGTCCGCAATGTCCTGTCGTGGTCGTACCTGAGGCTTCCGGAACCCGCCGCGCGCGTCTTCCGCTTCCTGGGCCTGCACCCCGGGCCGGAGATCACGGCGGCGGCCGCGGCGGCACTGGCCGACGTCCCGTTGTCCGAGGCGGTGCCGCTCGTCGGCGAGTTGGCCGCGATGAACCTGGTGGCCGAGCGGGCCCCGGGGCGGTTCTCGATGCACGGCCTGCTGCGGGCCTTCGCGGCCGAGCTGCTGGCCGACGAGACCGACGGGCCGGTGCGAGCCGCCGCTGAGCACCGGCTCTACGACTACTACCTGCGTTGGGCGATCGCGGCCGACCGCAGCTACACCGCGCTGCCGATCGACGTCGAATCCGACCATGTGCCCCTGCCACCGGGGCTGGAGCCGCCGGGCTTCACCGACCGCGATGCGGGCCTGGCCTGGATGGCCGCCGAGCAGCAGGTCCTCACGACCCTCGTCTCCCATGCCGCGGGGCACGGCGCGGACGCCTACGCGTGGCGGCTGGCGGCGTCGCAGTCCTGCGGTCTGACGATCCGCGGCCGGTACGACGAGGAGCTCCGGCTGTCCTGCATGGCCCTGGCGGCCGCGAAGCGCCTGGACGATCCGATGGCGCAGGCTTGCAGCTACTTCCAGATCGGCCGGTCCTTGACGGCCATGGGCGAGATCCTGACCGCGCGCTTCCAACTGCACCGCGCGCTGCGGCTGTTCCGCGCGGTCGACGCCGCGGGGCGCATCGGCGAGGTCCACCGCACCCTGGCCACCTGCGCATGAGGGCCGGGCGACCACCGGCCGGGCGCACGACACCCGCGCGACCGGCCGGCCGTGGCTGCAACGGGCCGACCTACCTGCCTCACCTGGCCGGGGAATCGGAACCGGGCACGCTGAGCGCAGGCCTGCCGAATGCCGGGCCGCGGACGCGGCGATGACGCGACGTCAGGGACCACCGCCCCCCAGCCCGACGGCCGGCCCCCCGACGACGACCCCACGCGCCGCCGCACCCCCACTCTTCATCCCGTGCCCTTGGGAACAAGCTGACGCACGCCTCCCGCCGACCTCACTCCGCGCACGCACGGTCCCGCGCCGCTCCCGCCTCGCGAGTCGCGCGGGCGAGCGGGCCGTGAAAGCCTGAAGTGAGTCAGGCAGGTGGACCCACACGCCTCGGCGCGAGGCGGGCGGCCGTCCACCGATCGTCCGTGTGCCACAACCGGGTTGCCCGAATGCTGCACCAAGCCCTGTACGCACTGGCCCTGGGCGTCGTGGTCTTCTGCGCCACGAACATCGACACCTGGGGACTGCTGGTCGCACTGTCCCTGGCCGACCGGCAGGTGCGCACCGGCCTGCTGACGGCGGCACTCCTCCTGGCCCTGGTCGTGACACTCGGCCTCGGGGCGCTGGGCGGCCTGGCGGGCCGACTGCTGACGCCCTCGGACCTGCGGCTACTCGGTGTCATTCCGGTGGCACTGGGCTTACACGGCCTGCTCAGGAGAGGCGGTGCCGCCGCACCCGCGTCGGCGCTGGCGGGCTGTCGTGATCTCGGGTGGCACTTCCTTCTGGTGCTGGCCACCGGCGCCGACAACGTGAGTGTGTTCGCCGTGGCGTTCGCACGGCTGACTCCCGGCGAGGCGGTACTGCTGGCCGCAGTGCAGCTCGCCCTGGCACCGGCGCTGGTCACGGTCGCGACCGGTGTCCGCGCCTGCTGCGGCCGCAGCCGGCTGGTGCGAAGGTGCCGACCGTGGCTGTCGTCGGCGGTGCTCGTCCTCGTGGGAGCGACGGTCCTGGCGGCGGGCTGAGGCCCGGGGCGCGAACTGCGGTGCGCGGGGAACGGGCTGCGGGTCGGACCGTCAGACCAGGACCACGACGGCGATCAGCGCGAGGAGGGTGACCACCGTGGCCGCGGTGATCACCGCGGATCGCGCCGGAGCGTAGACACCGGCCTCCAGCTGCTCCCCGACCGACCGGTAGCGGGCCGTGCCGTACCCGCTCACCAGCAGGCCGGCGAAGATCAGGATCATTCCGGAGACCACGGCATGCAGCCCCCGGTGAGGGGCGAACTTGGCGACGGCCACACCGAGCGCGGCCACGCTGATGCCGGTGCGCAGCCATGCCAGGTAGGTCCGCTCGTTGGCCAGGTGGTCCCGGGCGCGGCTGCCGGTGTTCGGAGGTGCGTCCTTGGGAGTGTCGTGGCCCATCTGTCTCTCCTGTGCCTGCGCTGTGGTCCTGTGCCCGTGCTCTGGCGCGCCACCGCCGTGCCCCTCAGAAGAGAGCCTGACGGAGTGTGAGGATAACGGCGTGTTCCCTCTCCCGGTGGCAACCGTGCGGACGTGGACACCGGCCCCGGTGGTGGTGGCCCGCGGCTCCGTCCGTCCGGCAGCACGGGATCACGGAGTGTCACGTGCACCCGGGGACCGGCGGTCAGCCAGCAGCAGCAAGCAGCTGACGGCCAGGATCCAGACCGGGAACACCAGCTCGGACCAGGGCACGACGCTGGCGAGGAACATCAGGTAGAACGCCGCGAGGTAGCCCAGCCAGGCGAGCCAGCGGGGGAAGATCCCGAGTTGCCGGCCGATCGTCGTGGTGGAGACGGTGAACACGGCCGCCATCCGGGTGGAGTAGCTCGAGAGCATGGCGATCGTGAGGTGTCGCCCGTACTGCCAGGACGGTGGCGGGCCGGCTGCCCGGGACGGATCGGTGACGGCGAGCACGCTGTCGGCCGCCGAGGCGAGGACGAAGAGCATCGCCACGAACAGCAGTCCGCTCCCCAGGAACAGGGTGGCGAAGAACCTGTCCTCCGCCTTGCCGACGCGGTCGCGTACGACGCCCATGAACCAGAGGAAGAACACCCCGGCGAACGGCACCAGATTCAGCACCACCTGCAGGGTGTCCCGGTGCGCGGAGCCGGTGAGCCGGCCGGCGCTCCCGGCCGGTCCGGCCGGGAGCGCGATGCGGATCAGCACGATCGCGGCTGCCAGGACCAGCGCGCACAGGATTCCGGCGACGCCCGCGGCGCGCGGTGTCCGCAGTGCCTTCTCCGGTGTCCCCTCGGCGGTTCGCATGGGGTCCTCCTCTACAGGGCTCCGCCCACGGGCGTAGCGGTCGGCGGGTCGCTCAAGGGCGGTCCCGGCTCAGGCCCGGTCCTCGTTGAGCCGCATGCCGGGAACGGCCAGGTCCGGGCCGAGCAGCCGCGCCTGGCGGACGGCCACGTCCTCGAAGGTGAGCGTCCGCTCGGGTGAGTGCGGCGCCGAGGGGTCCGGACCGTAGAGCCACTGCGGAACGGCGTCCGGGGTGACCACCGCCGAGCGGTCCGCCGGGAGCGGGCCGTCGTCCAGGCCGGTGATCCTGCCGGAGAGTGACTCCGCGTACAGCGTCACCGAGCCGCCGGCCAGGGTGGAAGTGGATCCGGGCCCGGCCCGCAGGTGCCGGGCCGAGCCGTCCTCGTCGATCGCCAGGTCGAGGTCGCCGATGTCCACCGACCGTGCGGTGAACTTCAGCACCCGCCGGGGCTCGGTCGGGGTGCCCACGGTCACCACGCTGAGCACACTCTCGTGGAGTACCAGCCTGCGTGACTTCAGGCTCCACCGGGCTTGTGGCATCCCACCGGGCTCTCCGTCCTTCGGCGCGCCGGGTCTGACACTCCGCCCGGGGTCGGCGCTCTCCGACCGTGCGGGGGAAGCGGAGCTCCGGCCGGTGGTCGCGCTGCTTGCGGTACGGGTCGGCGTGGGAGAACCGCACGCCGGACTCGGGATGCCCGTACCGGTCGCCCCGGGCCGGCCCTGGCCGCCCGCACCGGCCGGCTCCGGGGCGCCGGACCTCGGCTCCTCCCGATGCCGGGTGCCGCTCGACGCCGAGCCGCTCACCTCCGGGGTCGCCGACGAGGACGCGACGGGAACGGTGGGCGCCGGTGGCCCCTCCGCGGTGGGGTCGGCGCCGCGCTGCGAGGGCACCGCCGGGCCGGGGGCACAGCCGTCCTCGTGGTACCCGTCGGCGGATCCGGACCGGGCGGCGACCGTGCCGCGCGGAGCCGGCTGACCGGCGGCGGACAGCGCCTCGGGCGGAGCCGTCGCGGCCATCAGCAGCGCCGCCGGTACCGCGGTCAGTGCCAGCACGCTCCCCACGGGTCGCCGCGACCGGGTGCACTGGCCGGCCACGGGCCGCGCGGCGGCGCGCCGTGCGCCCGGCACCGCGTCCATCCGGCCGTCCCGGCTGCGGTCACTCCCCACCGTGTCCCCCGCTCACCAGGTTCGCGGGGGCCGGTCCCGCCGTCTCCACGTCGTGCCCCGCGAACCGCTCCACCACCGTCGCCGGTCCGGAACCCTCCCGTACCTCGTCCGGCAGAGCCCACGCGCACGCGAGCGAGCCGCCGACGAGCCCGGGGAGCATGCCCAGCAGGAATCCGCCGAAGTTGGCGACCGGGACGGAGACCAGCGCGAGCACGATCACCGCGACTCCGGCGAAGATCCGCACCTGCTGCTGGAGCCACAGGGTGACGCCCAGCACGATGAGCAGGACCCCGATGAGCAGTGATCCCGCCCCGGCGGTGGTGGACAGTGCCATCGGCAGTCCGCCCAGGGAGAGGTGGACGTAGGGGAAGTACATGATCGGGACGCTCGCCGAGATGGTCAGCAGCCCGGCCCAGAAGGGGCGGGTGCCGCGCCAGGTCCGGAACCTTCGCCACGCTCCGGCAGCGCGGCCGGGCAGCCCGGACAGGTCATGGGTGGTCGTGTTCCTCACGTGGCAGCTCCTGGTACGCGCCGTGCCCGGTGGTCCGCCACCGGCTCAGAAGCACTCGTCCTTGCCGGGCCTGAGCGACAGGTGTGTCTCGGGCAGGTCGAGGGTGGCGGCCGAACCGGCGACGCCGGTGGCGCGCACGTCGGTCAGCGTCGCCGAGCCGCTCTGCGCCGCGAAGCCGTTGGGGTCGAAGAACGGCGAGCGGCGGTCGCCCGGGCTGACGGGGCCGGTGGTGAGCGAGCCCGCCGCGATGCCGATGTCGACGTCGTGGAGGGACGCGTGGCCGGCGCGCCCGTCGGTGATGTCCAGGAAGAGGTCCTTCGCCCTGGCGGGAGTTCCGTCCTCGGCCGACGTGAGCCTGAGCGTGTACGGGCCGAGCAGCGGGATCGGAACCACCAGGGACTGGCACAGCCCGTTGATCTTCGCCCTCTCGATCCCCGCGACCAGGACCGGAATCAGCTCGCCGCTCCTGGTCCGGTCCACCATGCCGTACAGGCTCACCCCCTCGCCGGTCAGCGTCCTCGTGAAGACCTTGAACCTCTCGCCCGAGATGAAGAACGAGACCGCCAGCGCCCCCTGGGCCAGGCTGACGGTGAGGGCCGCGGCGGCCAGCATGCTCGGTGCGAGCACACAGGCGAAGCGCTTCCAGCGGGTTCCGCCGAGGTCTCTGGGCATGGCCTTCTCTTCTCCTCGGGTGCCAAGGCATCCGTCGGCACGGACTCTCCGGCGGCAGGCGGGCCGCTGGTCGTGCACTTCCGCGCAGAACCCTGGACCGGAAATTCCGGAGACCGCTTCGGAGCGACGGCAGGCGGCCGCGGCACTACGGGGAGTGGAATGACCAGGAGGGCGAACGGCCGCGTAGTCGACTGACCACGGTCCGTCACGGCCGATCATGGGTTAATCAGTGCGGTCATGCAAGCGCTGGTGCCGAACCGGTGCTCCAGGCCACTCGGTCGGCCCATGTCGCACGGACCGGCGCGGGCGCGCCCGCGGAATCCGGCGTCCCGGCCCCTTCCGGCGGCCTCTTCCCCCTGTCCGGACCACCGCTGGTGTCCCCGGCCCGCGCAGCGGACGAGTGCCTCCGCCGATGCCGTGACAAGGAGTTGGAGGCTCCTCGTCCCCGCTGGGCGGAGGCACCTTCCGGTCGCATGAGCACCGGTCACGCCGGCGTACGGTCAGTCACGCGAGAGCATGGCGGCGGCTTCACGTTCCAGGTCGACGTACGCCTCGCCGCTGAGGTCGACGGCGACCCGCTTGAGGGTTCCTCCGGTGAACGCCCAGGGGGCGGCACCGGGGTAGTCGTCGGTGACGGGGTCACCCCGGTCGCAACCGATGTTGAGGCCTTCACCCGCGATGCCGAACTTGCCGGGCTGGGTCCTGATGCTCCGTTCGCCGACCTTCCGTTCGCCGTAGTAGAGGCTGAGGGTGCCACGGGCGACACCGGGGCTGTCCTCACCCTCCCGGTCGAACGAGGCCGCGAGAATCAGGTTTTCACCGGTCGGCAGGTCCTCGGTGGCGCTGAGGTGCTGCAGTTCCCTGCCGAGGAAGTTGTACACGTAGTGCAGCCGGTTGTCCTTGACGTAGAGGCTGTGGCCGCCGAAGCGGCTGCCCTGCGCGAACAGCACTCCGGACGCGCCCGGTACGGACAGGTCGACCACGGCTCCGACCACGTACGAGCGGTTGCGGACGCTCGGGCTGGCCGACTCCGACACCTCCGAGCCGCCGGGGCGGTACACGTAGCGGTTGCGCGGCGCCGTCATCTGGGGGCGCGGGGTGGTGAGGATCTCGACGGCGGAGCGGTCGTCGAGCGGGTACGCCTGGTTGGCGCCGGCCTCGTGGAACCACAGGCCGACGAGCTCGGCGAGCTTGCCCGGCTCCTGCTCGGCGAGGTCGTGCATCTCGGAGCGGTCCTGGTCGGTGTGGTACAGCTCCCAGGTGTCCTCGCTGAAGTGGCCCCAGCCGCTGATGGCGGGGTGGGTGGTGACGGCCTTCCAGCCGTCGTGCCAGATGCCGCGGGTGCCGAGCATCGAGTAGAACTGGGTGTGCTTGGCGGTCGGGATGTTCGCGGCGTCGAAGCTGTAGCGCATGCTGACACCCTGGATGGGGTGCTGGGTGTAGCCCTTGACCGTCTCGGGCTGTTCGACGTCCAGGCAGTCCAGCAGGGTCGGCACGATGTCGATCGCGTGGTGGTACTGCTCGCGGATCTCACCGTGGGCCGTGATGCCGTTCGGCCAGGAGATGACGCACGGGTCGCAGATGCCGCCGTTGAACGAGTAGCGCTTCCACATCTTGAACGGGGCGTTGAAGGCCATCGCCCAGCCGTTCGGGTAGTGGTTGTAGGTCTTGGTGCTGCCCAGGTCGTCCAGCATGGCCATGTTCTGGGCCAGGTCGTCGGGCATGCTGTTGGCGATGTTGTTCTCGTTGACCGAGCCGTTGGGGCCGCCCTCGCCGCTGGCGCCGTTGTCGGAGACCACCACGATGACGGTGTTGTCCAGCTGCTCGATGTCCTCCAGATAGGCGAGCAGGCGGCCGATCTGGTCGTCGCAGTGCGAGAGGAAGCCCGCGTAGGTCTCGGCCATCCGGGCGAAGAGCCGCTTCTCGTCGTCGTTCAGGGTGTCCCACGGCCGGGTGTGGTCCAGGGGCGGGAACGGCTGTCCGTCCGGGCCGGTGCGGGTCTCGGGGGTCCCGATCGGGTTGACGGGCGGCATCTCGGTGTTCTGCGGGAGCAGTCCCATCTCCTTCTGCCGCTCCAGGGTCTGCCGGCGGATCTCCTCGTACCCGGCGTCGAACCGGCCGCGGTAGCGCTCGACCCACTCCTTGGGCACCTGGTGCGGGGCGTGCGCACAGCCCGGTGCGTAGTACAGGAAGACCGGGCGGTCGGGGGTGATGGCCTTGACGTCGTCGATGTACTGGATGGCCTTGTCGGTGATGTCGACGCTGAAGTGGTAGCCCTCCTCCGGTGTGGCGGGCTGTTCGACGGGGTGGTTGTCGTGGACGAGGTTCGGGTAGTACTGGCTGGTCTCCGCGCCGAGGAAGCCGTAGAAGCGCTCGAAGCCGCGGCCGAGCGGCCAGTCCCGTTTAGTGGAGGCCAGGTTCATCTCGTCCTCGGCGCACAGGTGCCACTTGCCGACCATGGCCGTGCTGAAGCCCTGGTCGACCAGCATCTCGGCGAGGGTGGCGCACTGTGGCGGGACGTGGCCGTTGGCGCCGGGGAAGCCGACGGCGCACTCGCTGATGCACGCCATGCCGTTGACCGTGTGGTTGCGGCCGGTGAGCAGGCAGGAGCGGGTCGGCGAACAGAGCGCGGTGGTGTGCCACTGCGCGTAGCGCAGACCCTTCGCGGCGATCCTGTCGATGTTGGGCGTCTCGATCGGGCCGCCGAAGCAGCTCATGGCGCCGTAACCCACGTCGTCCAGCACGATGTAGAGGACGTTCGGTGTGCCGGACTTCGCCTTCGGCTGCTCGTACGGGCCCCAGTCCGGGATCGAGTCGCGGATGTCGGGGTTGACGACACCTCGGAATCGCTTGGTCATGGAGGACGCCTCCTCGCACGCCGTCCGGTTCCGGCCTCACCGGCAGTGCGCCTCACGAGCGGTCAGGACGGCGACGACCGGTGACCGCCGAGCTCCCGGGCGGCCGAGTTGGGAAATTCACTTGATCGCGCGGCACGGCCCGGGAGGCAGTCGCCGACGGCCCGACCCCGCCTGAGGAGAACTGCCCCGTGCGCCGCGCGTACTCGTGTCGTCGGTCTCGTACGGGCGTACTCGTCAGAACCTGCCGCAGACGGCACCGAATCACCCGGACCACGTGGTGCGTGCGCCGGCGAGCGGCGTAGCAGGCGGGTCCGGTGTGCGCTTGACCGTGTCCCAGCCTATGAGGCTGAGGGGGTGTCGGCAACGGCTGGGTTGGGACCGGCCGGCGGAAGGGCCCGCGGCGGCGCGTGCCGGCCGGTCCCGACCCGCGCGGCATACCCGAGTTGCGGGAACCGGTCGGACGCGGCAGACCGGTGGGTGGACCGGCCGTCGGCTCTCCGGTGGGAGGGCACGGCCCGAGACCCGCGGAGGACCGCCCATGACACCCGACACCCCTGTCTGCTGCACCCCGGGGCGCGACGCCGGCGCTCCGCGCCCCCGTCCCGCCTCCTCGGCGGGGACGAGCGGTGGGCCCGCCGGCCCGGGCGCCGTCCACCTGGACGGCGGCTGGTTCACCATGGGCAGCGACGACGCGCTGGCCTACCGGCAGGACGGCGAGGGACCGGTACGACGCGTCCGCGTCGACCGGTTCTCCATCGCCGCGCGGTGCGTGACCAACGCACAGTTCGACGCCTTCGTCGGGGCCACCGGGCACGTCACCGACGCGGAGCGGTACGGGGCGTCGTTCGTCTTCGGCGGGCTGCTTCCCGACGGCTTCCCGCCCACCCGGGCGGTGGCGGCCGCCCCGTGGTGGCGGGAGGTGCCCGGAGCCGACTGGCGGCACCCGGAGGGGCCGCGCTCGGACCTGGCGGGGCGCGCGGACCACCCGGTGGTCCATGTCTCGTGGTACGACGCCGTCGCGTACTGCGTCTGGTCCGGTCAGCGGCTGCCCACCGAGGCCGAGTGGGAGTACGCCGCACGCGGCGCTCTCGAGGGCCGGCCCTTCCCGTGGGGTGAGGAGCTGCGGCCCGGCGGCGAGCACCGGATGAACGTCTGGAACGGCGACTTCCCGGCCCGCAACACCCTGGAGGACGGCTATCTCGGCACCTGTCCGGTGGACGCCTTCCCTCCGAACGGCTACGGCCTGTACAACACGACCGGCAACGTCTGGGAGTGGACCGCCGACTGGTTCCACCCCGCCTGGCACGCCACCGGGCCCCTGGAGAACCCCGCCGGCCCGCCCACCGGCACCGCCCGTGCCCTGCGTGGCGGTTCCTACCTCTGCCACGCCTCCTACTGCCGCCGCTACCGGGTCAGCGCCAGGATGCCCAACACCCCCGAGACCTCCACCGGCAACATCGGCTTCCGCTGCGCGGGCCGGGCCTGAGTGGACGGTCCGCCCATGGCTCGGCACACTGCAGGGGATATCCCGGACACGGGGCCCCGGACGCCGACGAGGATCCTGCTGGAGGGGCGTCCCGGCATCGGCAAGACGACCGTTCTGCGTCGGCTGGCCGCGCTGCTCCCCGCCCGCGGCGTCGTCGGTTTCACCAGCGAGGAGATCCGGCAGGGCGGCAGCCGGGTCGGTTTCGCGTTGGAGACGCTGGCGGGCCGGCGGGCGGTCCTCGCCCATGTCGGCCTTCCCGGGCCGCCCCGGGTCGGGCGGTACGGCGTCGACCTGGCCGTGTTGGAACGGCTGGCCGTGCCGTGTCTGGAGCAGGCGGCGTCAACTCCCCGGCAGCTTGCGCTCATCGACGAGCTCGGGCGGATGGAGCTGGCCTGCCCGGCGTTCCGGGACGCCGTGCAGGCCCTGTTCGCGGCGGACACCGATGTGGTCGCCACCGTCCACGCGCACCACGATCCGTTCACCGACGCCCTCAAACGACGGGTCGACGTCGAGGTCGTCCGGGTGACCTCGGCCAACCGGGCCTTCCTCGCGCAGGAGTTGGCGGCGCGGCTCGCCGGGAGGTGAGGACGCCTGGTCCAACGCCGTTGATGCGGGACGAGTCGCCGAGCACCCGGGCGCGGATCCGGTGGACCGCGGTGTGCCGCTCCCAGACGTCGTCGCGCGGCAGGGTGCGGGCGTGCGGCTCCGGCGGCCAGGACCGCTACTCCGACCCGTAGTCGGGGCCGGCCTTCCCAGGAAGACCGACCGGCCGGGGTCCTCGCTCAGGCGGGCCGCCAGCACGCAGCCCGTCACTCCCCCGTCGAGGATGACGACGTCGTAGCCGAGCCGGTCATGCGCCCGCCCCTGCCGGTTCGGCTCCGCCGGGCCGCTGAGCGGCCGGTGCTTTCGCCAACTCCGCTTCCCTGGCGAGGAGTTCGTCGCGGCTGATGGCGTCCATCCGGGTACCCGGCACGGTGCAGGCGTAGGCTCCGGCGATCGCGCCGTAGCGGCCGCACCGCTGCGGCGGCTCGCCGGCCAGCCAGCCGAAGAGGAAGCCCGAGGCGAAGGCGTCACCGGCGCCGTTGGAGTCCACCACAGGTCCGGGGGGTGCGACCGGCGGGATGTGCGTCAGTTCGCCGTCGGTCAGCAGGAACGCCCCGTCGGCCCCGGCGGTCGCGACCACCGTCCGCGCCCGGCCGCGCTCGACGATCTGCCGCATGGTCCGCTCCGGGTCCGCCAGGGCCGTGGTGGAGACGAAGACCAGGTCGGCCTGGTGGGCGAACGGCTCGTGGTACGGGTTGACGCCGTCCCAGTTGTGCAGGTCGGTCGAGATGGTCATCCCGGCCTCGCGCAGCACCGGAAGGGCGAAGGAGCACGGGTAGGTGATGGAGACGTGGGCGTGCCGGCTCACCGAGGCCAGGGCCCGGACCTTCTCCTCCGGCAGCCGGTCCGCCTCGTGCGAGCGGGTGTCGTCGTACAGCGAAAGCCGCCGCCCGTCGGGGCCGACCAGGTTCACCGCGCGCTTGGTGCCGCCCGGCAGCGGGACCTCGGTGAGTGCGATCCCCCGGTCGCGGTGCAGCGTCCGCACCAGGTCGCCGTGGTGATCGTCGCCGATCATGTCGAGGTGGTGCGTGCGCAGGCCGAGGGCGCTCACGCCCACCGCGACGAAGTCCCCGGTCTGGCCCGCCCGGGTCTCTATCCGGGGCACCATGTAGCCGTCGGCGAACGGAAGCGGCAGTTCGGGCACGTACACGATGGTGTCGACACCGGCACCTCCCAGGACGAGGACGTCGGTCTCAGTGCTCATCGGTGCTCCTCCCGGATCTTGGGACGGGGCCGGAGTCGACCGTCCGGCTACCGGCGCTTGACGGCCCCGTGCGCCCCGGCCGGGCCGCGGATGCACGGGGCGCCGCGGCCGCTCGGCCCGTCACGATTCTCGGCCGACCACCCGGCCGACCGGACGCAACGTCAACTGCGGTCAACGACAGGTGAGTCAAGCAGGCGATCAGTGGGTTGGCAAGAATTTGCAGAAGCTTCCCGCAAGTCCTCGCAACCTTCGAAGGGCAGTTCACGGTAGAGCTCGGCGACGGCGCGAGGGCCCGGCTGGCCCGGCTGCGCACGAACTCCAAGCCCGTGCAGCAGCCCGACTGCGACGTGCCGCCGCGCCAGGGTCGCGCAGCGCACCCCACAGGAGGGGTGTTCGAGGTCGAGCGGGCAGCGGTAGCAGTACGGGGACCAGCCGAGCACGCTGTTGCCGGCGAAGCCCTGGTCGCCGATATCCCAGTGCACCGGCGTCCTGACGCCTGCTCGGCCGCCGCCCCTCCCGCGGGGTACGGCCACCGGGAAACCGCTGGCAGCACTCGGCGCTCCACTGGCATGCTGACCGCGTGGAGAGACCGGAGATCTGGCTCAGGTTCGCCCCTGAGCTGCACATATTCGTCGCCGTGGCACAACGGGCAGAGCGGTCGCCGGTGCGCACCGACGGCGTCTCGACGCTCGGGCACGTCGTGGAGTCCCTCGGGGTCCCGCTCACCGAGGTCGGCGCCCTCCTCGCGGACGGGCAGCCGGTGCGCACCTCGTACGTCCCCAGGGGCGGCGAGGAGGTCTCGGTGCATGCCGTGACCAGGCCGCAGCGGCTCGCGGGACCGGCCCGGTACCTGCTCGACGTCCATCTCGGCACCCTCGCCAGGCGGATGCGCCTGCTGGGGATCGACGCCGCGTACGAGAACCCGGACATCGGCGACGCGGCACTGGCCGCGCGCTCGGCCGCCGAGCAACGGGTGCTGCTCTCCCGCGACCGCGGGCTGCTCAGGCGTCGGGAGATCTGGGCCGGCGCCTACGTCTACAGCCACCGCCCCGCCGACCAACTCCGGGACGTACTCTCCCGCTTCGCACCCGCCCTCGCTCCCTGGACCAGGTGCACGGCCTGCAACGGAACGCTCCGAACCGCCGCGAAGGAGTCGGTGCACCAGCAGCTGAAGGACGGCACCGAGCGCTCGTACGACACGTTCGCGCAGTGCGCCGACTGCGGGCAGGCCTACTGGCGCGGCGCCCACCACGCCCGGCTGAACGCGATCGTCGACGAGGCCGTACGCGAGTTCGGTACGCAGTCGCGGCCTGCCACCACTACGAACTGACGGTCAGTCACACAACCTTTCCACCTGGGCGATCGGTGTCGGTATACGCGTCCCCGGGCCGGGAGCGGACGGCGAAGGACGGACGGGAGCGGCCGGCGAACACCGCAGGTCACCGCCCGCTCGCGTCAGACCTTCGCCTGCCCGGTCACGTCCTCTCCGCGCACACCGCAGAGACGAACTCCGCCACCCGTTCCTGCGGAAGTCCCCGGGCGATGTCGGCCTCACTGATCATGCCGACCAGCTTGTGCTCGGGGTGGTTGATCACCGGCAGCCGGCGGATCCGGTGCTCCTCCATCACCTGCAGCACCTGCTCGACGTCCTCGTCCGCCTCCACCACCAGCGGCCGCCCCAGGGCGAGTTGACCGGCGGTCGTGCGTGCCGGATCCAGCCCGTCGGCGACGCACCTCAGGACGATGTCCCGGTCGGTGATGATGCCCAGCAGCTTCTGGTTCTCACCACAGATCGGCAGCGCGCCGACATCGCGTTCCTTCATGATCCGGGCCGCCTCGGCGAGGGTCTCGTGTTCCCGGACGCACTCGGCACCGGAGTGCATGATGTCTTTTGCGGTGGTCATTGTCCGGCCTCCTGCCGTGGGTGCACAGCCCCGTTACTCCATCGTGGTCCGGGCCCTCCGGCACCGCCACCGGGCTCGGCGCCGTCCCGCGCCGCCCACTCCCCTTCGTCCTCCGCACCGGGCCGTCCCTGCTCGGCGAGCCCGGCGGGCTCGGCGGGCTCGGCGGATCCGCCAGGCGTGCCGGACATACCGGATGCGGCAGCTGCGGCGGCGTCAGTGCGCGCGGGATCGATCGGGACGGTGTCGGGCAGCGGAGAGCGCGTGAGCACCTCGTCCAGCGACGGCAGTTCCAGCTGCTCCACCCCACGGGCCGCGGGCGGCGGCGCGGGCATCTCGGGCCCAACCGCCGCCGCGCCGCCGCCCTTCTCCTCCCCGCCCCCGGTTACGGTCCTCTCCCCGCGCCGGCTCGCGTTGTCCAGGAAGCGCAACAGCTCCACCGGGAAGGGCAGGACCAGGGTCGAGTTCTTCTCCGCCGCGACCTCGACCACGGTCTGCAGCAACCGCAGTTGCAGCGCGGCCGGCGCCTCGCTCATGATGGTCGCGGCCTGGGACAGCCGTGCCGAGGCCTGGTACTCGCCGTCCGCCGTGATGATCCGGGCCCGCCGCTCGCGCTCGGCCTCCGCCTGCCGGGACATGGACCGCTTCATCGACTCCGGCAGCGCCACGTCCTTGATCTCCACCCGGTCGATCTGGATGCCCCAGCCGAGCGCCGGGCTGTCCAACATCAGCTCCAGTCCCTGGTTGATCGGCTCGCGGTTGGCCAGCAGGTCGTCCAGCTCGCTCTTGCCGATGATCGAGCGCAGCGAGGTCTGCGCGACCTGGGAGATCGCGAACTTGTAGTCCTGGACGTTCACCGCCGCCCGCACCGGGTCGACCACCTTGAAGTAGACGACGGCGTCCACCCGCACCGTGACGTTGTCCCGGGTGATGCCCTCCTGCGCCGGGATCGGCATGGTGACGATCTGGACGTTCACCTTGCTCATCCGGTCCGCCACCGGCATCAGCATCACCAGCCCCGGCTGCCTGACGTGCTCCCGCACCTTGCCGAACCGGAACACCACACCGCGCTGGAACTGCTGCACGACCCGGATACTGAGCCCCGCCCACAGGCCCAGCACACCGGCCGCGCCCAGAATCGCGTCAACGATGAGCATCGCCGTCACCTCGGCCTACCCGACTTAAGCGCTGGCCCATTCCACGCTACTCCGCCCAGGCCCCCGGCGATCACCGCTGCCCGCCGGCCACCGCCCTCCGCCCGAGCGGTCGCCGCACCTCGCCCGAGTGGCCACCGCACTGCGCCTAGGATTCGCCCATGACCGCCGTCCCGGCCCCGCCACCGTCCCCCCGCCACCCGGCGGACTCCATGCGCAGCCTCGCCGAGCTGGACGCCGCGGTCACGCGCTGCCGGGCCTGCCCGCGACTGGTCGAGTGGCGCGAGGAGGCGGCCCGGGTCAAACGCCGCGCCTACCAGGACTGGGAGTACTGGGGCCGCCCGATCCCCGGCTTCGGACCGCGCGACGCCGCCCTCGTCCTGGTCGGCCTCGCCCCTGCCGCGCACGGCGCCAACCGCACCGGCCGGATCTTCACCGGCGACCCCTCCGGCGACCTGCTCTACGCCGCCCTGCACGCCATCGGCCTGGCCTCGCGGCCGACCGCCGTCAGCCGTGACGACGGACTGGAACTGTACGGCGTCCGGATCACCGACCCGGTCCGCTGCGCGCCCCCGGACAACAGGCCGTCCGTGACCGAGCGGGACACCTGCCGGCCTTGGCTGGCCCGGGAGTTGGCCTTCCTCCGGCCGACCGTACGGTCCGTGGTCGCCCTCGGCGGCTTCGCCTGGCAATCCCTGCTGCCCGCCCTGGCCTCGGCCGGCTGGGAGGTCCCGCGGCCGCGCCCCGTGTTCGGCCACGGCGCCCGCGTCCTGTTCCCGGCCGCCGACGGCGGCCCGCCACTGGAGCTCTTCGGCTGCTACCACGTGAGCCCGCGCAACACCAACACCGGCCGCCTCACCACCGCCATGCTGCGCCAACTCCTCACCGACGCCGCCCACTCCGCCGGCCTCTCCACCAGCCCCCCGCCGCACTGACCGGGCGTGCCCCGCCGGACACGTGGGCGGCGGGCCTCGCGCCGCTACTCGAACCCCGGTGACTTCCGCGCCTGGCGCCACACCTCCGGCAGCCGCTCCCGCGCCCGTTCGGCCACCGCCAGCTGCCCGCCGTACAGCACCCCGTACCCGAACGCCTGCCCGACCCCGGCCCCGGCGGCCAGCTCCCGCAGGGCGGCCCGCGCCACCACGCTGTCCTGGTGCGCCCCGAGCACCTCCTGCAGCGCCTTCATCCGCGCCGTGAACGGCTCCCCCTCCGGCCCGGCCGTCTCCCCCGCGTACCTGGCCCACTTCGCGGCCTTCCGCGCCTCGTGCAACGCGAGGTCGGTCTCCTCGCCGGGCACCGCCCGCCTGGCCGCCCTGATCCTGGACGCGATGCGGCGCTGTTCCCGCTTCGCCACCTGCCCGATCGTCGGCAGCCCTGCGGCGGACGGCGGCCGCTCCGCCAACTCCCGCAGTGCGGCGAGCAGTGCGGCGTAACGCGGGCTGTCCAGCGCGGCCGGCACCGCGGGCCAGGCACGCCGGTGCCGCTCGCGCCACCAGCCCTCGAGCGCCGCCACCAGCGCCTCCGGTTCGCACTCGGCCGGCAGCTCGCGAGCCTGGGCGATCAGCAGTTCACCGAGCACCTCGGTGTCCCTGGCCGGTCCGAGGCAGTTGGCGAGCCAGCGCAGTTCCCCACCGGTCTCGGCGAGCCTGGGCCGGTAGGGGCGCAGCGCGGCGCGCAGCCGCCTGCTGGCGACCCGCATCCGGTGGACGGCGTCCGGCGCGTTCGCCCGGACGTCGGGCTCGAGCCCGGCCAGCTCCTCGGTCTGCTCAGCGATCCGGGCATGCAGCAGGTGCCCCGCCGTCCGAACCGCCGTGCGTGGCATGCCGTCCGCCTTCTCCCGGGCTGCCAGCTCCTGCTGGGGTTCCAGGCTAAGCCGACCGGCCTGGCGGCTGCCCGGCGGCACCATGAGCGTGCACCGGCGGTCACAGCCGGTTGATCCCCGCACTCCGCACCGGTCGCGCGACCGGGCCCCGACCCGGCGGCCGGGACCCCGTCGCGGCAGCCGCCTCGGGCGTCGAGGACTACGGCCGCAGCTGCACCGCCAGCGAGAGCGTGTAGCCGACGAGTGCACCGAAGAAGGCCACGGCGGTGGCGTGCCGGGCGGTGAACGGGAGGGCGGCGAGTGACGGATAGAGCAGTACGGCGATCGCGGCGGCGCCGTCGGCGACGTACAGCCCGGTCGGCGGGACCACGGAGGTGGTGCGCGCGGCCCAGCCGGTGGCCACCAGGAAGCCGGTGAGCAGCACGAAGCCGGAGAGCAGGCCCGCGCCGATGCTGGAGAGTGCGGGGTGCGGCGAGTCGTCCTCGCCGTCCGGGTTCGCGGCGGGACGCAGGCGCTGGGCGATGGCGAGGCTGCCGAGCGCGACGGTGGCGGCCGCGGCGGCGCCGATGATCGGGATGGGGTTCAACTGCGGCTCCGGATGACGGGGAACGAGTGCGCGACGGCCGCCAGCGCGGCCGGAAGGAGGACGGCGACCAGGACGACCGCCGTCCACACCACCGGATCCAGGTGCGGCGCGGGGGCCGGCGGTGGCGGTACGGCCGCGGCGGTGGTCGCCGCCGGGGCTGCCACCGGGGTCGGCAGAGCGCTGTACGTGGGGGCCGGGTCCGGTTCGGGCGGCACGGAGGGCTTCCGTACGTGCAGTACGGCTGCCGCCGTGCTCCTGGCCGGCTTCGGAGTGTGCGTGTGCGTGGGCGAAGGGTGGTGATGCGTCGGGCTCGGCGGCACTGACGGCGTCGGCAGCGGAGCGGGTGTCGGCGGCGGCGAGGGATGCGGAGGCGTCGGGTGCGGTGGCTCGGGCGGCGTCGGTGGAGGCGAGGTCGGCGGAGGCGTCGGGACCTCGGTCGGACAGTCGGGGGGATCGTCCATCGGCTGATTGTCGCTCCGTACCCGGCAGCCCGGCAGCGGATCCTCCGTCCATCGCCGGATCATCGCCCCCGCGAGTGATCGCACCCGAACTGGTCTGCGGGCAAAGGCACCTGACCTGCAAAGAACGTTCGACCGGACCTCATCCCACCCTGCAGAGCACCACCGCGCACCCCCGGGCGCCCGTCCGCCCCCGGGCGGCTTCGTCAGCGGCTACACGCCCGTGAAATACTCCGAGCACCATGACTGACGGCCGGACGACCAGAGCGCTGCGAGCAGCGGTGTTCACCGCCCTCGCCGTTCCGCTCTCCGCACTCGGCCAAGTCGTCATCACCGGACGGCCGTTGCCGCTCAGCCTGGTGGCGGTGGCGACGGCGGCCGTCTTCCTGGCCGCGCTGCCCGCCTGCGGCGGCCAGCGGCGCTTCCTGCACATCTCGGCGGTCCTGGTACCGGTCGAACTGCTGCTGAACACCGCCTTCAACCTCGGTCAGGACGCCTGTGCCGCTCCCTCACGCGGCGTCGATCTGCTGGTCTGCGGCGGGAGTTCGGTCAAGCAGTCGCTCCTCACCGCGAGCGCCCCGGGCACGGCCCAGGCGCTGGTCCTGGTGGTGCACCTGCTGCTCGCCTTCGCCGCCGCGCTCTGGCTGCGTCTCGGCGAGGCCGCCCTGCACGACCTCACCGAGGCGCGCCGCGCACTCGGCGAACTGCTCACCGCTCCACTGCGGATGCTGCTGTTCGCGCCGCTGCCGAACTGCCCCGTCTCCCTCGCGCCCGCACCGCAGGCCCGGCACTCCCGCCTCCGGCGGGTGGCCGTGGTGCTCACCCCCGCACCCCGGCGCGGCCCGCCAGAGACGGCGTTCGCCCTCGCCCGCTGACGGCGCCCACCGCCCCCGGGTCCAGGCCGGGCCACCGGCCCGCATGACCCGCCAGGCGCGTATCTGACGGACAGTCAGCTTCTTTGACCGCTTCCCCCGACGGGCGGGCCCCGGCCTCGGCCGCCACGCACCGGTTCTGCGATCCCGCACGACCGGCGCCGCGCCCTGCCCCTGCTCCCAGGAGTCGACCACCGCATGAGCACCCAGCAGTCCCAGCAGTCCGGCCGGCCCACCCCGCGCGAGCGCCTGCTCGAGGCCCGGATGCGCGAGGCCCGTACCGCCGCCTTCCGCCGCCGGGCGGTGATCGGCGGATCGGTCGTCGGCGCCCTCGCCCTGGCCGCCGCGGCCACCCTCGCGGTCACCGCCGCGAGCGACGGCGTCGGCAGCCACGACGACAAGTCCGAGACCATAGCGACCTCCCCCACCGTCGCCACCCCCGCCAACACCTCTGGCCACAACGGCACCGTGATCGTCTACGGCAAGACCGACGCCCCGCACACCCTCCAGGTGTTCGAGGACTTCCGCTGCCCGATCTGCAAAATCTTCGAGAACTCGACCGGCAAGGCCGTCCAGCGGCTGGCCGACGACGGTACGTACAAGATCGAGTACCACCTGGCCGCCTTCCTCGACGACAATCTCGGCGGGCGGGGCTCGAACACCGCGCTGGCCGCCGTCGGCGCCGCCCTCGACCAGGGCGGTCCCGAGAAGTTCAAGCAGTTCCACGACGTGCTGTACGCCAACCAGCCCGAGGAGCGGGTGGACGGCTTCGGTGACGTCAACCGCATCCTCGAACTGGCCGGCCAGGTGCCGGGGCTGAAGACCGACGCGTTCACCAAAGCCGTCACTGAGGGCACCTTCCGCCCCTGGGCGAGCAAGGTCGCCGCCGACTTCAACAGCAGCGGTGTGCGAGGCACTCCGACCATCAAGCTCGACGGCAAGCCGCTCGAGCTCTTCGACTCCCAGGGCACCCCGATGACCGGCGAGCAGTTCACCGCCGTCGTCCGCCAGGCCGTCGGGAACTGACGCCCGCGCGGCGGCTGCGACCGCCGGACGGCCGGCGTCCGGGAAAACGGTGTTGCGACCACCGGACGTCGGCCGTAGCCTCTGCGACAACGCGTTGAGGGAGACGAGTACCTCCGGGTCCGCATGAGCACAGAGAGCCGCCGGCAGCTGGGAAGGCGGTCTCACGCCCCGGTGGGAAGACACTCCTGAGTGCGAGGAGGAAATGCCTCGCCGGCCGGCCCCCGTCACCGGGCCGCAATGAGGCCGCGGCCCCGGGGCTGCGGCGCAGGTGCGGTGGCACCGCGAGTCCCCCTTCTCGCCCGCACCCCGAAGGGATCATGACGACGCCCCTGGAGGGCAGCGATGATCCACCCTACGACCCGCGTACTGGCCGCCGAACTGCCCGGCCACGTGGGAGAAGAAGTCGAGATCTCCGGCTGGCTGCACCGCCGCCGGGGGCTCAAGTCCGTGACCTTCCTGGTGATCCGGGACCGCTCGGGCCTCGCCCAGGTGGTGGCCGGGCCCGGCGTGGACTTCCCCGAGGAGACCGTGCTCCGCGTCCGGGCCACCGTCACCGCCAACCCCCAGGCCCCTGACGGCATCGAGCTCACCGGTCCCGAGTTCACCGTGCTGTCCGGCCTCGCCGTCCCACCGCCGGTCAGCCTGTTCCGGCCGACCGTCCCGGCCGCCCTACCGGTGATCCTGGACAGCGCCCCCGTCACCCTGCGGCATCCGCGGCTGGCCGCGGTCCACCGGATCTCCGCCGCCTCGGTGGCCGGCTTCCGCGGAACCCTCGACGAACTCGGGTTCACCGAGATCCAGACTCCCAAGGTGGTCTCCTCGGCCACCGAGTCCGGCGCGAACGTCTTCAAGCTCGACTGGTTCGGCAGCACGGCGTACCTGGCGCAGTCCCCGCAGTTCTTCAAGCAGACCATGGTGGGCGTCTTCGAGCGGGTCTACGAGACCGGCCCGGTGTTCCGCGCCGAGCCCCACGACACCGCCCGCCACCTCGCCCAGTACACCAGCCTGGACGCCGAGTTGGGCTTCATCACGGACCACCGCGACGTGATGGCCGTGGTGCGCGAGGCGGTCGCCGGGATGACCGCCGCGGTCGCCGGACGTGCCGCCGGGGCGGTGGAGTCGCTGGCGGTGAAGCTGCCCGAGGTGCCCGCCGAGATCCCCCAGGTGCACTTCGCGGAGGCGATGCGGATGCTGGGGACGGACGAGCCCGACCTCGCCCCGGCGCACGAGCGGTGGCTCAGTGAGTGGGCGCTGCGGGAGCACGGCAGCGAGTTCCTCTTCGTGGTCGGCTACCCGATGGCCAAGCGCCCCTTCTACACCCACCCGGACCCGGCCAGGCCCGCCTACTCCAACAGCTTCGACCTGCTCTTCCGCGGTCTGGAACTGGTCACCGGCGGCCAGCGGCTGCACCGCCACGAGGACTACCTCGCCGCACTGGCCGCACGCGGCGAACCGGTCGAGCCGTACGCGAGCTACCTGCAGGCCTTCGCCCACGGGATGCCCCCGCACGGCGGGTTCGCGCTCGGCCTCGAACGCTGGACGGCCCGGCTCACCGGTGCCGACAATGTACGGCGCACCACGCTCTTCCCCCGCGACCTGCACCGTCTGACGCCCTGAGCGGAGCGGTGAGGCCGGCCGCCGCAGTCTCCGGCGGCCGGCCTCAGCCGGCCTCGGGCACCAGCGGCTTGCCCATGCAGACGCTCTGCGGGTGGTCCTTGTAGACGCCGAACTTGGTGATCGCCTCGTACCCCTCGGAGGCGTACAGCGCCAGCGCCTCGGGCTGCTCGGTGCCGCTCTCCAGGATCACCCGGGTGCGCCCCGCCTCGGCGGCGGTCCGCTCCAGATGGCGGAGCACCGCGCGGGCCAGGCCGCGCCCACGGGCCGCCGGCGTCACGTACATCCGCTTGAGTTCCGCGTCGCCCTCGCGCACCCCGGCGCCGTCCGTCTCCTTGGCCCGCCAGCCGCCGCAGGCGACCGGCTGCCCGTCGAGGTAGCCGACCACGAAGATCCCGGCCGGCGGCTCGAAGTGGTCCGGGTGCATGACGGTCACATCCGCGTCGCCGTAGCGGCGGACGTACTCCTGCTGGACCTCGGCGGACAGCCGTACGGCATCCGGGTGCCCGTAACCGGTGGTGCGTATCTCCATGGCCGGCAAGCCTACGTCGCCACCACCGCCGGCCGGCGCCCGGGTCAGCGGCCCTCGAAGCGGGCCACCAGCTCGTCCTTGCCGAACATCAGGGCGGTGTCCACGGCGGACGGGGCGCCTGCCCGCGGGTCGGCGCCGCCGGCCAGCAGGGCGGCGATCACCTTGTCCTCGCCCTTGAAGACGGCTCCGGCCAGCGGGGTCTGGCCCCGGTCGTTGACCCGGTTCGGGTCGGCGCCGCCGGCCAGCAGGGCCTCGACGGTCTCCGCGTGGCCGTGGTAGGCGGCGAGCATGATCAGTGTGTCGCCCCGGTCGTTGGCCAGGTCGGCGGGGGCGCCGGCCCGGAGGTACCCGGCCAGCAGCGCCGTGTCGCCGTTGCGGGCGGCGTCGAAGAGCCTGCCCGCCAGCTCGATCACCTCGTCGTCCGGCACGGCGCCCTGCACCTGCCCGGCCTGTGGGTTCTGGGAAGTCTGCGGAGCTGAGTCGGTCATGACGGCCTTTCGGATCCGGTGCGCAGTGTCGTACGCACCGTAGCGGATGACGCGTTAGTACGGATGCAACGCATCCGTACGAGTGATCTTCTCCCGGCGGATGCGCGCGGGAGACGGCGCACTGGGGACCCGAGAGAGCGGAATTCCGGTGCGGGCGAAGGGCCGCACGTACACCTCCCACGCTCACCCGAGTGCCAGGTACACCCATTTGCCCCGTTCCGTCATCTATTACTTTTTGTCACGATTAGATCGCTTTCGGTAGCCCATTTTCGCTCCGTCCCCTGTCCCCCCTCACCGAGGAGCAGAACACGTGATCCTCTCGATTTCCGGCATCGTCCTGTTCGGCACCATCGCATTCCTCTTCTTCCGACGGGACGGCCTCAAGGTCTCGCACGCGCTGGTCTGCGCCCTGTTCGGCTTCTACGTCGCGGGTTCCTCGATCGCCCCGAGCATCACGGCGGGCGGCGCGAGTCTGGCGACCCTGTTGAGCGGCCTCAAGTTCTGACCGATCCCCCTCAGTCACGGCCCGGGCGCGGATCCCACCGCCCCGGGCCTTGTCGGCACCGTCCCGCTCGTCCCACCCGCCCGGGGAGTCAGGAATGTCCCTCACCCGCCATTTCAACCGAGGCCGCGACCTCGCCCGCTCGGCAAGCGACTGCGCCTCCGACATGTTCGCCCCGCTGACCGTGATCGGGCGCGGTCTGCGCGTCCAGGCCGACTGGGCCAGGGGCCGGTGGGCGGCCACCCCCAAGGACCGCCGGGGCCCCACCCTGTTCCTGTCCGCAGCGGTCCTGCTCGGCATCTACCTGTTGCCGCACGGTCCGCTGATCGCCGTGCTCGCCCTGATGGCCAGCGCCGCCTGGGCCGGCCGCGCCCCCAAAGCCGCCCCCGCCGAGCCTGAGCCGGACGCCGCCGACCTCAGACTGACCGCCCTCTACGCCGCACTGACCCCCTATCTGGGCGGGGTGGACGAACCCTCGCCCCTCTACAGCCTGGACGGCAGCTACAAGTCCGCCTTCAGCGCCTGGGAGTTCGACGCCGCGGGCCGGATGACCGCGCTCGACCTGGCCTACCCGGCCTACTTCACCGACACCGAGGCGAGTGCCCGGGCCAAGATCGAGCAGGTCGTCCAGAGCAAGGCCGGCCGTGCCAGGGAGTACCGCTTCGACTGGGACGAGGAGTCGAACCGGCTGCGGATCACCGCCCTGGCGCCGCTGCCCACCGACATCGCCGCCCAGCACTTCGTCACCACCCCGGGCGAGATCGTGCTCGGCTTCACCGACGAGCTCGGCAGCCACCGGACCATCCCGGTGCACCAGGGCGGCGACACCGTCCAGCAGCCACCGGTGATCTGGCGGACCGGCCCGCGCTCCGCCGAGCCGCACCTGCTGGCCCTCGGCGCGGCCGGCCAGGGAACGTCCACGCTGATCCGCTCGATCGCGCTCCAGGCACTTCCGTACGGCGATCTGGTGCTGATCGACGGCGCCGGCACCGGCGAGCACGCCTGCCTGGTGAACCGCCCCGGCGTGTACACCGTGGAAACCAGCCTGCACGGCGCGCTGGCCGCGCTGGAGTGGGCCGCCAAGGAGACCGAGCGCCGGATCGCCGCCCTCAGCACCGCCCGCCATCACGGCGTCACCCCGCCCGAGGACGTCAGCCGCCCCCTCTGGCTGCTGCTCGACCACCCCACCGAGCTGAGCGAACTCGCCCACGCGGAGGGCCGCCCCGACCCGCAGGATCTGCTGGAGGTCCCGCTCCGCCAGGGCCGGGCCGCCCGAGTGACGGTGGTGATCGCCGACGACCTGGCGGCCCGCGACCGGATCTCCACCACCGTCCGGGCCACCACCAGGGCCCGCGTGGTACTCGGCCCGCCCGGCGCCGAGGCCGCCGAGGCGGCCCTTGGCGTCCCACTGGACATCGCACCCGCCGCGCAGATGCCACCCGGACGCGGCTACGCCCGGATCGGCACGGCGCTGCCGGTACGGCTCCAGGTCCCGGCCACCGTGGACCCGCTGGACGAGGAGGCGCCGCCCCAGCTGCGGGACGCGGTGATCACCCTGCTGCCGCACCGGGACACCAGGACCGAGGCGGATGCCGACGTGGAACCGGCTCCCACCCAACCTGCCGCACAGGCTTCCGTGCCGGCCGAGGCGGCGGCCCGCGGCCCGGTGGTCGAGCTGACCAAGGACACGGCGCCGGTGCGCCCGCGTACGGCCTGGCGAGTGTGAGCGGATAAACTTGGGCGGCCGCCACTGGGCTGAATTGCTAGCTGTGTGCACAATTGGTGACACTCTGGGTGATATTCGGGCCCAGATGTGACAAATCGGGCGGGGATGGGTACAAACAGGGGCGGCACGACAGGCGACGCATGTCCCGGGACGGGAATCTTCGTCGGCGGCCGAGCGTTGACCGAACGACGATGACAGCGACCACTAGTCCTGTGGGCCATAAGCCCGGGAGGCACGATTCATGAGCGAGCGAGCTCTCCGCGGCACGCGACTCGGGGCCACTAGCTACGAGACCGACCGTGGAATCGATCTGGCTCCCCGCCAGACCGTTGAGTACGCATGTCAGAACGGACACCGATTCGAGGTTCCTTTCTCCGTTGAGGCGGAGATTCCCTCGATCTGGGAATGCCGTTTCTGCGGGCAGGAGGCAGTCCTGCTCGACGGCGATGAGCCGGAGGAGAAGAAGACCAAGCCGACGCGTACCCATTGGGACATGCTGATGGAGCGTCGCACGCGGGAGGAGCTGGAGGAGGTGCTGGCCGAGCGGCTGGCAGTGCTCCGCTCCGGCGGGATGAACCTCGCGGTTCACCCGCGTGACACCCGCAAGAGCGCGTGATCACACCCTCCGCCTCGGCGGAGGACTTCGAAGGGGCCCCGGGCAATCGCCCGGGGCCCCTTCGATTCGACCCGAGTCAGTCGCCGCGCCGCACACGGGGGTACGGGGGCTGATCCGTGGAGCCGCCGTCCCATGACACGCTGCCCGGCGGGCGCGCCGACCCGACCGGCCGGTGGGCCCCGGTCAGCCGGTGATCGGCGGGCGGTAGTCGGTGTCCGGGCCGGTGGGACCGGTCCGGGGATCGACGACCTCACCCTGGACGACCTTGCCGTCCGGGCGGTGGATGCGCAGCTGCTCCTGGATTCGCATGGCGTCCGCGAAGTGGCCCGCCCCGGGCCGGGCGGTGGAGCGCAGCGCCGTCCTGGCGAACCGGCGCCCGAGCGCGCGCCACATCGCCCTGGTGGGCGGCAGGAGCAGGGTCAGACCGACCAGGTCGGACAGGAAGCCGGGCAGGATCAGCAGCAGGCCCGCCAGGACGGTCAGGCTCGTGCCGGTCCGGGGCTGCTGCGACTCGGGGTCGCGGCTCTGCGCGACGACCGCCGAGAATGCCTTCAGCCCGGCCCGCTTGATCAGCGAACCGCCCAGGAAGGCCCCGGCCACCAGCAGGACCAGTACCGTGAACCAGCCGGCCGCGCCCGCGACGACCGTCAGCAGCCAGATCTCCAGCACCAGCCAGGCGGCGATCAGCAACGGCAGCACCCGCCGCAGACGGCTGCGCGGGGCCGGACGGACCTGGGATGCTTGCTGGGTCACGGTACGAATCCACTCCAGCGCGGTGCTCTCCGCGCAGATCGGCGACGGCCTAACGGGGGACGGCAGCCGCTGCCGCGTCCTCCACCTCGCTCAACGGTTCGACCTTGGCCGGTGTTCCGGCCGTCTCGCCGCCACCGCGCCGCCGCCGGATCCCGCCGGCCACCGCCGCGCCGCACGCCAGCAGGCCGGTGATGGAGAGCACCCACTCGGGCGCGGCACCCACCCGGTCGGCCACCGTCCGGCCGTCGAGCAGCGGCACGGTGGCGCTGAGTTCGGCCGGGGTGAGCTCCTGGGTGCGGCTCTCCACCGAGCCGTCCGGGGCGATGATCGCGCTGATCCCGCTGGTCGCGGCGATCAGGACCGCCCGGCCGTGCTCGACCGCGCGCAACCGGGACATCGCCAGTTGCTGCTCGGGCTGCCCGCTCTTGGCATACGTGGCGTTATTGGTCTGGACCACCAACACCCGGCCGCCGTCGTTGACGGTGTCTCGGACGATCTCGTCGTACGCGACCTCGAAGCAGATCACGTCGCCGATCCGGGCCGGGCCGAGCTGCATCACACCGTCGTGGGTACCCGGGTAGAAGTCCCGGGCCACCCGCTGCAGTCGGGTGATCACCTTGGAGAGTTCGGCGCGGAACGGCACGTACTCCCCGAACGGCACCGGGTGCTGCTTGACGTAGTAGTCGCCGGGGCCGTTCTTCGGGTCCCAGACGATGCCCTCGTTCTGGACGTGCTGGCTGTCCGGGCCGTCCACCAGGGCGCCGACCAGGGTCGGCACGCCGACGGCCTTCACGGCCCGGTCGATCCGGTCGTACGCCTCCGGGACCGCGAAGGGGTTGAGGTCGGATGAGTTCTCCGGCCAGATCACCACGTCCGGGCGCTCGGCCCGGCCGGCGGCGACGTCGGCCGCGAAGCGCTCGGTGGCCGAGGCGTGGTTGTCGAGCACCATCATCGGGCGGCCGAGGAAGTCCATGCCCGGGTGCGCCACGTTGCCCTGGATGACGGCCACCTTGAAAGTGTCGGCGGCGTGGGCACCGGTCGGCACCGGAACGAGGTATCCGACGAGGACCGTCGCCGCGATGCCGGCTCCGGCCAGCACGGCGGCGCGAGCGGGGCGGGGGGCTGTCCGGACGGCGGGGGCGGGGGCGTCCCCGGTGTCCGCGGGGGCGGCGTCAGCGGAGTCGACGGGAGCGGAGTCAGCGGAGGCGGTGCCAACTGCGGGATCACCGGGAGCCGTCCCCGGCGCCGGGCCGAGGCGGACGGCGGTGTACGCCAGCAGGGCACCCGCCAGGGCGACGGCGAAGGTCACCAGCGGGGCGCCGCCGAGCGCGGCCAGCGGCGTGAACGGGCTCGCCGTGTTGGCGAAGGCCAGCCGGCCCCACGGGAAGCCGCCGAGCGGAAGCCGGTCACGCGCCCATTCCTCGGCCACCCAGAGGCAGGCCGTCCACAGCGGCCAGGTGCGCAGCCGGGAGGTGACGGCGAGGCCGGCGCCGAGCGCGACGAGGAACAGGGCCTCCAGGAAGGCGAGCCCGGCCATCGCGTCCAGGCCGATGACCCGCATCCAGTCGAGCAGCAGCAGGAAGAACGGGAACCCGAACGCGAAGCCCGTCCACGCTCCCTGGCGGGCCGTCCGCCCCCGGGTCAGCAGGGAGAGGGCGGCCGCGCCGGTGATGGACAGCGGCCAGAGGTCGAACGGCGGGAAGGCCAGGGCCAGCATCAGCCCGGCAGCCGCGGCCAGGGCGGTTCTGGGCAGGCCGGCCCGGATCCTGCTCCAGCGGCGGCCCAGCCGTCCCGGGCTCTGCTCGGGGACCGCCGGGGCAGCCGCCTCCGAGTCCGCCGTCGGCTGCCCCTGGTTCTCGGGCAGTGCCACCTGCGCACCACCTCTCTGGCTGTGCCGTTCGCTCGCTCTGCGAGTGCCGTCTGGTCGACCGGGCCACTCGGTGCCGAGAGCCGTCGGAGAAAGGTACCCCGGACGGCTACCGGCCGTCCCTCAAGGGTGCCTGATCAGCGACGACATCCCCGCGGGCATGGCGCGGGGCCCGTTGGAGCGGCCGTACGCCGTCGCAGCGGGCCCCGCGAGGTTCGCGCCCCGGTCGGTGCCCGGTCGGCCCGTCCTGCGGCGGATCAGCGCTGGTGGACGGTGCGGCCGCGGACGACGGTGCGCAGGCAGGTCGGCAGCGGCACGCCCGGGGTGAGGTCCGGGAGTCCGGGGGTGCCGGAGCGGGGGTCGGTGGACCAGCCGGCGACCCGGTCGTCCGGGGCCTGCACGACCAGGTCGGTGACCTCCCAGATCGCGTAGCTGGCGACGGCGCCGGGTACCAGCACGCCGTCCTGGTCGCGGCCGAGCGCGCGCCAGCCGCCCCGGGTGTGTGCCGTGAACGCCGCGCGGACCGAGATCCGGTGCTCCGGGGTCTGGTGGAAGGCGGCCGCCCGTACCGTGCCCCAGGGGTCGAGCGGGGTGACCGGGGCGTCCGAGCCGAAGGCCAGCGGGACCCCGGCGCGCAGCATCGCGGCGAACGGGTTGAGCCCGGCGGCCCGTTCCGCGCCGAGCCGCTGGACGTACATGCCGTCCGGACCGCCCCAGCAGGCGTCGAAGGCGGGCTGCACGGACGCGGTGAGGCCGAGCTCGGCGAAGGCGGCGATGGTCTTGTCGTCCAGCGCCTCGGCGTGCTCGACCCGGTGGCGCAGCGAGCGGACGCGGGCCAGGCCGACCCGGTCGGCCGCTGCCCGGACGCCCTCCAGGACGGTGGTCAGCGCGGCGTCCCCGATCGCGTGGAACCCGGCCTGGAGCCCGGCCTCGGTGCAGGCGGCGACGTGGTCGGCGACCTGCTCCGCCGTCAGGTAGGCGGTGCCGGTGTGCTCGGCGTCCGCGTACGGGGTGTGCAGGCAGGCGGTGTGCGAGCCGAGTGCGCCGTCCACGAAGAGGTCGCCGCCGGCGCCGACGGCTCCCAGCCGGCGGGCGGTCTCGATGCCCCCGAGTTCGCCCCAGTAGCCGAAGACCTCCGGGCCCTCGCCCTCGGCCGCGAGGGCGAGCAGCGCGGCCAGGTCCTCGGCGGAGGAGATCTCCGGTCCGGCGCACTCGTGGACTGCGCCGATCCCCAGTTCGGCGGCCCGGCGCAGGGCGGCGCGCTGGGCGGCCCGGCGCTGCTCCGGCGTCAGGTGCGCGAGGGCCGCCTGCCGTACGGCGTGGTGGGCGTCGCGGGTGAGCGGCGCGGTGGGGTGGTGGCCGGGCAGTTCGGCGAGGCCCTCGGTCAGCTCGCGCAGTGCGGTGCTGGCCAGGGCCGAGTGGACGTCGGTACGGGAGAGGTAGACCGCGGCGGTGCCGGCCGCGGCGTCCAGTTCGGCGAGCGTCGGCGGGCGGCCCTCGGGCCAGCCGCTCTCGTCCCAGCCGTGGCCGAGCAGCACGCCGTCGTCCGCGGACCGGGCGAAGGCGGAGATCCGCTCCAGCGCCTCGGCCAGCGAAGGGCAGCCGGTGAGGTCCAGACCGGTCAGGGCCAGTCCCGCCGAGGTGGCGTGGACGTGGGCGTCCACGAAGGCGGGGGTGACCAGGGCTCCGGCCAGCTCCACCACCTCGTCGGCGGTCTCGGCGTACGCCTGGGCGGCGCCGTCGCTGCCGACCCAGGCGACGTATTCACCCTCGACCAGCATCGCGGTGGCGAACGGGTCGGCGGGGCTGTAGACGGCGCCGCCGCGGAGGAGCACGGTCCGGTTGGTGCGTTCGGTCATGGGCCCAAGTCTGCACCCGACCGAATGCGGCCGGAGCGCCGGGGCGCGTCTCAGAGCCTCGGCGGGCGTGCCTCGTACGGAGTGGAGAGCACCACCGTGGTGCGGGTGGAGACCCCGGCGGCGCTGCGGATGCGGGCCAGCAGGTCCTCCAGGTCGCCGGGGGCGGCGACCCGCACCTTGAGGATGTAGTTCTCGTCGCCCGCGACGCTGTGGCACGCCTCGATCTCGGGCAACGGGGCCAGCCGCTCCGGGGTGTCGTCGGGCGCGCTGGGGTCGAACGGTTTCACCGAGATGAAGGCGGTCAGCGCGAGGTCGACCGCGTCCGGGTCGATGATCGCCGTGTAGCCGCGGATGACACCGCGCTGCTCGAGCCGGCGCACGCGCTGGTGCACCGCCGAGGTGGACAGGCCGGTGGCCTTGCCCAGGTCCGTGTAGCTCATCCGGCCGTCTTGCAGGAGCAGCCGGACGATGCGCTGATCGAGATCCTCCACAAGGCGCAAACCTACTTCCCCTTGGGCCGGCTTGCCGAGCCGGTGTGCACTCTTCCGTTTTCGGTGAGTGATCGGCCGCGCATATCGTGGGGCCCGCACCCGATCTCCGGCGCCATCGGTGAGCACCACCGCGGTGCGACCGGCGTACGAGCTCCAGCAGACGCGGCGCATGAACGGGGCATGTGCCGCTGGAATGTGGCGAACGACACATCCCGTGCATCACAGTGCACCGCAGTGCAGGGTTATGACGCTGTGGCGCAGGGAAGGGCTGCTTGTGGCCAGGGCCGACGCGAGCCCGGCCCGATCCGAGGGGGATCAAGATGCTTGCTACTGACCAGCGTTCCCGCGCCGTGGAGGATGACGAACGCCTCGACCGCGACGCCGACTTCGACCTCGCCGGGTCCGGGTTCCCGGGGGTCGACCCCGGCGACATGGACAGCTGGGAGATCGCCCGCGTGCACTGCCCCGCCTGCGACCGTCCGATCGCCCTGATCGGCGACGAGGAGCGGCTGCCGCAGCACGCCGTACTGCCGACCGCCTGGCACCCCTTCTCCCCCGCGCTCTGCCCCGGTTCGGGTGCGCCCACCGAGGACTTGGCCGAGTGCGACGACCTGGCCGCCGACCAGGCCGCGCCCGGCGCCGAGGCCCTGCTGGCGCTGCCGGCCGAACTCGACTGGCGCACCCAGCCGTTCTCGCACGTGGGCGGGCCCGGGGCGGTGCCGGTGCGCCGGGTGCGGGTTCCGGCGCAGCGCGGGCGCCTGGTGCGGCGCTGACGCCCTTCGCCTCGCACCGGTGAACTCCCGCCGCACCGGGGGAACTTCGGTCAGGGGTGAGCTCTTCAGGGGCGCGGGGACCGCGCGGCCGGCCCTCGATGGAAGTGGCCGGTCCGCGCGCGGTTCCCCGCGTCCCTGCTGATTGCCATCCGCCGCGGGGGGTGGGATCCGACGGCGGTTCCCCTCCCCGACAGGCCCTAGCGGCTCAGGTGGCGGCCGATGACCAGGCGCTGGATCTGGTTGGTGCCCTCGACGATCTGGAGCACCTTGGCCTCGCGCATGTAGCGCTCGGCCGGGTAGTCCTGGGTGTAGCCGTAGCCGCCGAGGACCTGGACCGCGTCCGTGGTGACCCGCATCGCGGCGTCGGTGCAGAACAGCTTCGCCATCGCCGCCTCCTTGGAGAACGGCAGTCCCGCGTCGCGGCGGCGGGCGGCGGACAGGTAGAGCGCGCGGCCGGCCTCGATCCGGGTGGCCATGTCGGCCATCATGAAGGACAGCCCCTGGAAGTCGGCGATCGGGCGGCCGAACTGCTGCCGGGTGCCCGCGTAGTCGACGGCGAGGTCGAGCGCGGCCTGGGCGACGCCGATCGCACAGGCGGCGATGCCGAGCCGGCCGGAGTCCAGTGCGGACAGGGCGATCTGGAAGCCCTGGCCCTCCTCGCCGATCCGCCGGTCCCGGGCCACCCGGACGCCGTCGAAGTGCACCTGGGCGGTGGGCGAGCTGTTCATGCCCATCTTGTGCTCCGGCTGCGCCGCGGAGAGCCCGGCGCTGTCGGCCGGGACGAGCAGGCAGCTGATGCCCCGCGCGCCGTCCTCACCGGTCCGCACCATGGTGCTGTAGAAGTCGGCGCGGCCGCCGTGCGTGATCCAGGCCTTGGTGCCGTTCACCACGTACTCGTCGCCGTCCGCCTCGGCCCGGGTGCGCAACGCGGCGGCGTCGGAGCCGGACTGCGGTTCGGAGAGGCAGTACGCGCCGAGCTGCTCGCCGCCGAGCATCCCGGGCAGCCAGCGCCTCCGCTGCTCGTCGGTGCCGAAGGCGGCCAGCCCGTAGCAGGAGAGGGTGTGCACGCTGACGCCGAGGCCGACCGCGAGCCAGCCGGCCGCGAGCTCCTCCAGGACCTGCAGGTAGACCTCGTACGGCTGCTCGCCGCCGCCGTAGCGCTCCTCGTACGGGAGGGAGAGCAGACCGGCCTCGCCGAGGGTGCGGAAGACCTCGCGCGGGAACCGGCCGGCGGCCTCGTCCTCGGCGGCGCGGGGCTTGAGTTCGCGCTGGACCAGGTCCCTGGTGAGGCTCAGCAGCTCGCGGGCCTCGTCACTGGGGAGCTGACGGTCGACGGGCTTGGCGGGAGCGGGGCTCATGACGGGCGGGCCTCCTCGGTCGGGGTGCCGGGCCCACGGGTGGTGGGGCACGGCACGGCAGGCGTGTCGGACCGGGCACCGGGTTGCGGTGAACGGTCGTTCACGGGCGTGGCGAAGTGAGTATGCCCGATACCGGCCGGTCCGTCACGACCTGCGGGAACGCACCGCCCGTAGAGTGGGTGCGTGGCTGTTCGGGACGGGAGTGCGGAGCTCGGCGACGGCTCGGCCGTTGCCGGGGCCGGTGTTCGGGCTTCCGTCGCACCGGCGGGTCCGTCGGGGGACGGCGGGATTCCCGTACGGCTGGCGCGGCAGCTGCTCGCGCTGCCGCCGTCCTGCGGCCCGGTCCGACTGGTGGCCGTGGACGGTCACGCCGGGGCCGGGAAGACGACCTTCGCCGCCCACCTCGCCGCCGCGCTCGGCCGGGCACCGGTGGTGCACCTGGACGATCTCGCCACCCACGCCGAGCCGTTCGGCTGGGTGGAGCTGCTGCGGACCGAGGTGCTGGAGCCGCTGGCGGCCGGGCTGACGGCCCGGCACCGCGTCTACGACTGGACGTTGCGGCGCTTCGCGGACTTCCGCACCGTGCCGCCCGCCCCGGTGGTGCTGATCGAGGGAGTCGGCGCCGGCCGGCGTGAACTGAGGCCACTGCTGAGCCGGTTGATCTGGATGGAACTGGACGCGACGGCCGCCCGGGCACGCGGGGAGCTGCGCGACGGACCGGAGTTGGCCGAATTCTGGGTCGGCTGGACTGCGGCCGAGCAGGCGCACTTCGCCGCGAACCCGAGCCGTCCGTACGCGAATCTGCGGGTGGACGGACTCACCGGCCGAGTCCTTTTCACTTCTCTTGGTGAACCCTTGTCCGATTTTTGACCTGGGAGGTCCTCAACCCGTAGGTTCTCACCGTCGCGGGCCGTATGGATCTCGCAACACCGGACGCGGCGCCTCCGGCTCGTTCCCCCGTGGGCCGGAGGCGTCGCGCTCCGCATCCGTCGCGCCACTCTCCCCACCTGCCGCGATCGACGCCGACCGTCGGGTTCCGGTCGGACTCCAACAACCCGGCGGGTACTGCGATTTGACACCGTGCGACACCCTTCCGGATCAGCCCCGCGCCGGTACGATTCGTGGCAGGCACGGATGCGTGCCGGGGGCGTCGGCGTGGGCGGGCACCACCCTGGCCACGCCCCTCGGCCGCCGAGCCTCGGTGCACCGAGCGGGGGGCGTGAGTGACGGTGGAGAGTTCCAGTACGACCGGGCCGGATCGGCTCGCCGACCGCGCCTGGCTGCGGGCGATGGACGCCTACGCCGCAGGTGCCTATGTGAGGGCGGAGGAGGAGTTCCGCACCGCGGTACGGCTCGACCACGGCATGGCGGACGCCTGGCTCGGGCTGCACGCGCTGCGCTGCGACACCTCGGGCGCCCTGCTGGCCATGCACCGCCATCAGGACCGCTTCGGCGAGCAGCGCGCCAGGCACGGGCGGCCACTCAGTTCGTGGTACTGGCTGGGCTGGTGGGTCCAGCCGGTGCTGGAGGACACTCGCGACCTGGCCCTGGCGCACGCCTCGCACTGGCTGGACGGCCGTCACCTGACCGAGCTCGACCGGGCGCTCACGGCCTGCCCGCCGCCAGACCTGGATCCGTCGGTGCGCTTCCTGCACGCCTGCCGCTCCTACCTGTTGAAGGACTGGGAGCAACTCATCCGCGACACCGACCGGTTGCTGGACGACCCGATGCTCGGCATCGAGGCCGGGCTGTTCGCCGGCATGGCCAGGGTCCGCCTCGACATGTGCGCCCAGGCGCAGCGGCCGCTGGCCGCGTCACTGGCCCGCTGCCGCTCGGAGCAGCCGCAGCGCAAGGAGTTGCGGTACTGGCTGGCCCGGGCCTACGAGGGGGCCGGACGCAGCGCCGCGGCCCTGCCGCTGTACCGGGCGGTGCACCGGGCCGACCCGGCCTTCATGGACACGGCGGCCCGGCTGGCGGCGATCACCACCGAGGACGGGGTGGTCGAGGGCCTGCTCGGCGACGGCCGGGACGATTCCACGCTTCCTGGTGAACTGGCCATCGCGGAGGCCGGCTTCGAGTCGGCCGGGGCGCCGGGCAGCGGGCCCGTGGCCGAGTTCGGGCCGGACGGCGAGTACCAGCCCGGATACGGCCCCGCCGCAGGGTACGACGGCGAGAGCGGGTACGACCGCGGGAGCGGGTACGCCAAAGGTGCCGGCTACGACGGGGAGTTCGCCGACGGCGACGGGTACGGTCCGGGCGACGGGTACGGTCCGGGCGACGGGTACGGTCCGGGCGACGGGTACGGCGGCGAGGGCGACTTCGGTACGGAGGCCGACTACCGGATCGGCGAGTCCGGTGCCGCTCCGGCCGCCACCGGGGCGCCGGCACCCAAGGCGGCACCCGAGCGCTCCGGCGCGGCGGCCGACCCCGCCCCCGGGCCGCCGCCCAGAGGGGACGGCGGTGAGCGCGCCGCGCCGCCGGCCGGCTCCCCGCACCGGGGCGGACTGCGCGGTCAGCAGGGGCTCGACGCGGCGCTCGGCGCGCTGGAGCAGATGGTCGGCCTGGAGCCGGTGAAGCGCCAGGTCCGGGCGCTGTCGGCGCAGTTGCGGATGTCGCGGCTGCGCGCCGAGCAGGGCCTGCCGGTGCAGCCGCCGAAGCGCCACTTCGTCTTCTCCGGCCCATCGGGCACCGGCAAGACCACCGTCGCCCGCATCCTGGGCCAGGTCTTCCACTCCCTCGGTCTGCTCTCCGGCGACCACCTGGTGGAGGCCCAACGGGCCGACCTGGTGGGCGAGTTCCTCGGCCAGACGGCGGTCAAGGCCAATGAACTGATCGACTCGGCGCTGGACGGCGTCCTCTTCATCGACGAGGCGTACAGCCTCTCCAACTCCGGTTACAGCAAGGGCGACGCGTACGGGGACGAAGCGCTCCAGGTGCTGCTGAAGCGGGCCGAGGACAACCGCGACCGGCTGGTGGTGATCCTGGCCGGTTACCCCGAGGGCATGAACCGGCTGCTGGCCACCAACCCCGGCCTCAACTCCCGCTTCACCACCCGGGTCGACTTCCCGAGCTACCGCCCCGCCGAGCTCACCGCCATCGGGCGCGCCCTGGCCTCCTCCGGGGGCGACGGCTGGGACGCGGACGCCGCCGACGAACTCGCCAGCATCTGCGGCCATGTGGTGCACGAGGGCTGGATCGACGAGCTCGGCAACGGGCGCTTCATCCGCACCCTGTACGAGAAGTCCTGCGCCTACCGCGACCTGCGGCTCTCCTCGCTCCGCTCCCTGCCCACCCGCGAGGACCTGGCCACCCTCCGCCTGCCCGATCTGCTCCAGGCCTATGGCGAACTGATCGACGGCCGCCGGTAGCCGGGGGTACGCGATCGCGGGACCGGCCGTCCAACGCGACGTCCGAATGCCGCCGGAGATCCGCGTGCCGGCGCGGCAGCATCGTCATGTCCGCGAACCCGACAGGAGGATCGAGCGAGCATGACTGCGGTACTCGACGGCAAGGTGGCACTGGTGACCGGCGGCAGCCGGGGCATCGGCGAGGCGGTGGCGCTCCGGCTGGCCGAGGACGGGGCCGACGTAGCACTGACCTACCGGGACGGCGCCGAGCGCGCGGCGGAGGTGGTCGACAAGGCCCGGGCGCTGGGTCGGCGGGCCTGGGCGGTGCGGGCCGACGGCGCGGACGCGTCGGCGGTGCAGGAGGCGGTGGACCGGGCCGCCGCGGAGTTCGGACGGCTGGACGTCGTGGTGAACAACGCGGGGATCGGTGTGCTGGGTCCCCTCGAGGGCCTGCGGCCGGCGGACGTCGACCGGGTGCTGCAGGTCAACGTGCGGGCGCCGTTCCTCGTCTGCCAGGCCGCGGTGCGGCACCTGGGCGAGGGCGGGCGGATCATCAACATCGGCAGTTGCATGGCCGAGCGGGCCGCGTTCGGCGGCGGTTCGCTGTACGCGCTGAGCAAGACCGCCCTGATCGGCCTGACCGGGTCGCTCGCCCGCGAACTGGGCCCGCGGGGCATCACGGTCAACCTGGTCCACCCCGGACCGATCGACACCGACATGAACCCCGCCGACGGGCCGTCGGCCGACCTGCAGCGGAGCCTCACCGCGCTCGGCCGGTACGGGCAGCCCTGGGAGGTCGCCGCGACCGTGGCCCATCTCGCGGGAGACGGCGGCCGGTACATCACCGGCGCCGCCATCTCAGTGGACGGCGGCTTCGCCGCCTGAGCCTCGCGGGGGCGGCATCCCGCCGCCCCCGCGAGGCCTCCGACCGGAGGCTGCCGCCGGAGAGCAGTCGGCCTCAGGCGCGGGCCGTCTGGCGGTGGTCGGGGTCGTGCATCTCGCCGACCAGTTCCTCCAGGACGTCCTCCAGCGCGACCAGGCCGAGCCGACGGCCCTCCTGGTCGACCACGGCGGCCAGGTGGGCGGCGGCCCTGCGCATGGCGCCGAGCGCGTCGTCCAGCGGCATGCCGGCGCGCAGCACGGTCACCGGGCGCCAGAGGCGGGCCGGCAGCGGGGCCTCGGGGTCGTCCACGTCCAGGATGTCCTTGACGTGGAGGTAGCCGTGCAGGGTCCCGGCCTCGTCGATCACCGGGAAACGGGAGAAACCCGTCTCCACCGCCCGCCGCTCTATCTCCAGCGCGGTCACCGAGGGGCCCACGGTGACCAGCTGGTCGGCCGGCAGCAGGACGTCGGTGACCGGTCGGCGACCGAGCTCCAGGGCGTCCTCCAGGCGCTCCTGGCGGCGTTCGTCCAGCAGTCCGGCCGCCCGGGAGTCGGCCAGCAGGTGGAGCAGCTGCTCGTCGGTGAAGACCGAGGCGACCTCGTCCTTGGGCTCGACCTTCACCAGGCGCAGCACACCGTTGGCGAATGCGTTCAGCAGCCGGATGACCGGCCCGAGCCAGCGGGCGAGGCGGTCCAGCGGCGGGCCGAGCCAGAGCGCGGCCTTCTCCGGACCGGCGATCGCGATGTTCTTGGGGACCATCTCGCCGACCACCATGTGCAGGAAGACCACCAGCGCCAGCGCCAGCGCGTAGCCGACCAGCTGGACCAGCGACTCCGGCAGGCCGACGACCTGGAAGGGGCCTTCCAGCAGTCCGGCGATGGTCGGCTCGGCCAGCGCGCCGAGCAGCAGCGAGCAGACGGTGATGCCCAGTTGGGCGGCGGCCAGCATCGCGGAGACGTTGGAGAGCGCGTGCAGCACGGTGCGGGCGCGCTTGTCGCCCGCCTCGGCGAGCGGTTCGATCTGGCTGCGCCGGACCGAGATCACCGCGAACTCGGCGCCGACGAAGAAGCCGTTGCCGAGCAGGAGCAGCAGGGAGGCGACCAGTTGCAGGGCGGTCATCGGTCGGTCTCCTCGGCCTCGTCGTCAAGGCGGCGTTCGATCAACACCCGGCTGGTGCGGTGCCGCTCGACCTCCAGCACGGTGAACCGCCAGCCGGGCAGGCTCGCGCGCTCGCCGGGGTCGGGCAGCTTGCCGAGCAGGTCGGCGAGCAGGCCGCCGAGCGTCTCGTACGGTCCGTCCGGGGCCTGCAGGCCGATGGCCTCCAGCTGGTCGAGCCGGGCGCGGCCGTCGGCCTCCCAGACCGGGTGGCCGTCGGCGGGCGGCAGTTGACGCAGTTCGGGGATGTCCTCGGGGTCGTGCTCGTCCTGCACCTCGCCGACGATCTCCTCGACGATGTCCTCGATGGTGACCACGCCGGCCGTGCCGCCGTACTCGTCGACCACGATGGCCATCGGCTGCTGGCGGCGCAGCTGATCGAGCAGGCGCTCGGCGGGCAGCGTCTCGGGGACCAGCAGCGGTGCCGAGGCCAGATCGGCGACCCGGATCCGGGCGCGCCGATCGGCGGGGACGGCGAGGGCGTCCTTGAGGGTCACGGTGCCGCTGACCTCGTCCAGGCTGTGCCCGTAGACCGGGAACCGGGACAGGCCGGTGGCCCGGGTGAGGTTGAGGACGTCGGCGGCGCTGGCGTGGCGCTGCAGGGCGACGACGTCCACGCGCGGGGTCATCACGCTCTCGGCGGTCAGTTCGCCGAGGCCCAGGGTGCGGACGAACAGCCGGGCCGACTGCTCGTCCATCACTCCGGCCCTCGCGGAGTGCCGGGCGAGCGAGACCAACTCGGCCGGGGTGCGGGCGTGGCCGAGCTCCTCCTGCGGCTCGATGCCGAGTGCCCGCACCATGCGGTCGGCAGAGCCGTTCAGGAAGCTGATCAGCGGACGGCAGACGGCCGAGAAGAGCCGCTGCGGTCCGACCACGGCGTACGCGACCTGGAGCGGCCTGGAGATCGCCCAGTTCTTGGGGACCAGCTCGCCGATCACCATCTGCAGCACGGTGGCCAGCACCATGCCGCCGGTCACGGCGGCGGTGGCCGCGGCGGCCCGGGGCAGTCCGACCCCGGTGAGCGCGGGGGTGAGCAGCGTGGAGAGCGCCGGCGCGGCGAGCATACCGACCACCAGCGAGGTGACGGTGATGCCGAGCTGGGCACCGGAGAGCTGGAAGGAGAGCTTGCGCAGGGCCTTCGCCAGACCGGCCGCCCTCCGGTCACCGGCCTGGGCGGCGCGTTCGACGCTGCCGCGGTCCACGGTGATCAGGGCGAACTCGGCGGCCACGAAGAGGCCGTTGGCGAGGATGAGCAGGAAGGCTGCGAACAGCAGCAGCCAGGCGGTGATCACAGTGCCGCCCGCCTTCCGGGGGCCGGAAGTGAGGCGGCGCGGGTACTACCGGACGGATCGTCCATCGAGGGGAGGTGTCACTCCTCAGGTCATGGGGTGAAACGGTCTCGCCTTCGAAGGCCACGGGGCCGGAAGGCATGCGAAGACCGGCGGGGCCTTTGCCCCGGCTTTACCAGCGTAGACGATACCGGGGCGCGGGTAAGGATCTTGCAGGGTGCTGCCTGCCCCGGCCGGTGGAAGCCACCTCCCCGGCAGGCTCCGGGCACCGTGCTCAGCGCGAGGTACCGCGCTCCTCGACCAGGTCGCGCAGTGCGCGGGCGGCGCGGACCGCCTGGTCCCGGCCGCCGGCGGGCTGGATGCCGACCGCGGCCAGCGCGGTGCCGTCCGCCAGGTCGAGGGTGACCCACGGGTCACCCTGGCGCAGGTTGACCCGGAGGATCTCGGCCCAGGCCAGTCGGCGGCTGCGGACGAAGTTGACCACCGTGACGCCCTGCTCGTCCGCGCTCACCCGGGGCCGGGCCAGCATCAGACCGACCGCGGCGAACAGCAGACCGCTGCAGACCATCGCCACCCGGTCGTTGAGCTGCCAGTTGTCGGGCATCGCGAAGGCGATCGCGGTGAAGAGCACCAGCAGTACCGAGCAGAGGGTGAGCAGCACGGCCCGGTTGCGGCGCGGCGCCCAGGTGACCGGGAGCGCGACGGACTCGACGGGCGTGGTGGTGGGCTGGGTGGAGGTGGTCACGGTGCTTCTCCCGAGTGCGGGCGGGGGCCGGTCCCCGCCCGATGGGTCGTCCAAGACCGGCCGGCGACAGGGCCCGCGGCGTCGCGGGGGCCGACCAGGGTGACGTCCACGGCGGTCTCGATGCCGTGCTGCCAGCGGTCGTCCAGCAGGTGCG